>JBFWQJ010000204.1:0-5650 GCA_050249515.1 Dehalococcoidia bacterium
CCACGAGGCGCCCCGCGCCCGAGAAGGGCCGCCCGCGGGGCGGCCCTTCTGCATGTCCCGGCTCGGTGCGCCGGGCCGCCGGGAGGCGGAAGCCCTCACCCCCACCCACTCCCGCAAGCGGGCGAGGGGGCCAGAGCCGCGTCGGCCCCGGCAGGTCGAGGCGCCGCCCGCCCGCCGAAGCGAGCGCGAGGCGGACGCCCTCACCCCATCCCTCTCCCGCAGGCGGGCGAGGGGGCCGGAGCCGGACCTGCGCCCGGCACGTCGAGGTGCCCGCGCATCGCGTGCGAGCGAAGCGAGCCGGGCGTCCCGGGGGAGCGCGAGGGCGAAGCCCTCGCCTGTCATCCCCCTTCCCCGCGCCGGGGAAGGGGGCAGGGGGATGGGGCCGCCCCGCTCCCTCCTCGTGCCCCTCGATGTGACGACCGCCGACGGGGGAGCGCGAGGGCGAAGCCCTCGCTTCTCATCCCCTTCCCCGCGTAGGGGAAGGGGGCAGGGGGATAGGGCGCCCGCCTCGCCACCTCGACGCCTCGCAGCAGCACCCGCGCGGCGCCGCCGAGGCTACGCGGGCAGGCCGGGGAGCAGCGGGATCTCGTCGTGGGACAGGCCGGGCTCGCCGCCCAGCGGGTGCGCCGTCAGGCGCACGCTCCCGTCCTCGAGCAGATCGACGAGGAGCACCCAGCCGCCCTTGCGGTGCGCCAGTCCCTCCGGGCAGCCGCTGTACGCCGCCACCACGCGATCGCCTGCCGCCACCCGCGTCATCTGCTCCCAGTGCCCCAGCGCGATGTAGTCCCGCTCCGTCGCCGCCAGGTGCTCCTCGCGGATGTGGAACGAGTGCTCCAGCACCGCCTGCGGGTGGATGTAGTGCCCGTGCCCGATCCCCAGCTGCCACGGCGCGGAGCCTCGAGGCGGCGGCGACAGGAACGGCTTGAAGTCCAGCACGCGCTCCGTGTGCGGCCGCCCCCAGACCTCGATCCCCAGCCCGTCCAGGCAGAGCGTCTCGCCCTCCGGGTTGCGGATCATCTGCAGGTTGCGCACCTCGTGGAACGGGTAGCGGTCGTACACGGAGCCCGGGCCCACGTGGTCGTGGTTGCCCGGGCCGATCACCACCGGCCGGTCCAGCCGCGCGATCTCCGTCGCCGCGAACTCCAGCGTCTCCGGGCGCACCCGAGCGTTGTCGAAGAAATCGCCCGCGATCAGCATCGCGTCGACCTCCAGCGCGCGGCCGGCGTCGATCACGGCGCGGAAGTGCGCCTCCACCTCGTCGCGCTTGTGCTCGGGCCCCGTGTCGTAGCCGCCCAGATGCACGTCCGAGGTGTGCAGCAGGCGACGGCGCGGCCTCGGCGTCCCGTCCCCGGCCGCCACCATTACAGCGCGATCTCGTCGTGCGAGGGCACGTGCGGCTCCAGCGCCGCCAGCCGTTCCTGCAGCGCCGCCACCAGCCCGCTGATCGGCACGCGCGTCTGCTGCATGGAGTCGCGCTCGCGGATCGTCACCGCCTCGTCGTTCAGCGTGTCGAAGTCCACCGTCACGCACAGCGGCGTGCCGATCTCGTCCTGCCGCCGGTAGCGTCGGCCGATGCTCTGGGCGTCGTCGTACTGCGTGCGGTAGTGCGGGCGCAGCATGTCCCAGACACGTCGCGCCGTCGGGTCCAGCGTGTCCTTCCGCGACAGCGGCAACACCGCCACCTGCACCGGCGCGATGCCCGGCGCGAAGCGCAGCACCACGCGCGAGTCGCCGCCGTCCAGCTGCTCTTCGTCGTAGGCCTCGAGCATCAGCATGAGCATGATGCGGTCCACACCCGCTGCAGGCTCCACCACATGCGGGACGATGTGCTCGTTCGTGTCGGGGTCGAAGTACGTGAGCTTCTTGCCGGAATGGTTGGAGTGCTGCGTCAGGTCGTACGCGCCGCGATGCGCGATGCCCTCGACCTCCGCCCAGCCCCACGGGTAGTGGATCTCCACGTCGCTCGTCGCCTTGCTGTAGTGCGAGAGCTCATCCGGCGTGTGGTCGCGCAGCCGCAGGTGCTGCGGGCGCACGCCGAGGCCGTAGTACCAGCGCAGCCGCTCCTTCTTCCAGTACGTGTGCACGTCCAGCGAGGAGTCCGGGTGGCAGAAGTACTCCATCTCCATCTGCTCGAACTCGCGCGTGCGGAAGATGAACTGCTTGACGGTGATCTCGTTGCGGAACGACTTGCCGACCTGCGCGATGCCGAACGGCAGGCGCTTCCGCATCGTCGTCTGCACGTTGTCGAAGTTCACGAACATGCCCTGCGCCGTCTCCGGCCGCAAGAAGGCACGCGCCGACTCGTCCGCCACGGGGCCGACGATCGTGCTGAGCATCATGTTGAAGCGTCGAGGCTCGCTGAACTTGCCCACCGCGCCGCAGTTCGGGCACGTGTTCTCCTCGACATGGTCGGCGCGCAGACGCGCCTGGCACTCCAGGCACTCCACCAGCGGGTCCGTGAACTCCGCCACATGGCCGGAGGCGACCCACACGTCCGGGTTCGTGATGATCGCCGCCTCGATGCCGACGACGTCGTCGCGCTCCTGCACCATGGAGCGCCACCAGCGCTCGCGGATGTTGCGCTTCATCTCCACGCCCAGCGGACCGTAGTCGTAGGCGGCGGCGAACCCGCCGTAGATCTCAGCCGAGGGGAACACGAATCCTCGTCGCTTCGCCAGCGACGTGATCGTCTCCAGGTCGGCCTTCATCTCGGACGCGGGGCCGTCACTTTCCGTCAACGTCATCTCCCGTGCATGGACGCGGTACCTGCTCGTGCGCCGCGGTTCGCTTCAAGGGGCGAGCGTAGCATCGGCTCCGGACGCCCTCAAGAAACGGCCACGCCGCGTCGTCGGGGGCTCCGACAACGCCGTCCCCTGCTACCATCGCGAAGGCGAGCGTGCCTGACGCGCGCTCGCCACGATCACGTCGAGGAGTCCCGGATGCGCGGCCTGCTTGCCATCGGTCTCGGGATCGCCCTCGGCGTCACGGTCGCCGTGGTGCTCGCGGCACGCGAGCCTGCACCCGCAGGGGGCGTGCCGCCCGCAGAAGGAGCGTGACGATGGCCGGTCAGGACGAACCGACGAAGCTGGTGATGATGATCGTGTCCGACACGGACGCGGACGACCTGATGGCCGCGCTGGTGGAGCGCAGCGTCCCCGCTACGAAGATCGGGTCCTCCGGCGGCTTCCTCCGCCGGGGCAACGTGACGATCTTCAGCGGCGTGCCGGACTCGCAGGTGGACGCCGTGCTGGACGTGGTGAACGAGATCTGCCCGGCGCGCACTGAGCTCGTGCCCGTGCAGACGCTCCCGTTCATTGGCGACAGCGCGTTCACCACCGAGCCGATCGAGGTACGCGCCGGCGGGGCGATCGTCTTCGTCCTGAACGTGGACCGCTTCCAGCGCATCTAGCGCGGCCGGCGCTCCGCCGGCCCGACCGCTACCCCGCCGCGTCCGCGCCTGCGGCCTGGGCGTCCAGCGCCTCCAGGGCCTCCGGCAGCGCCTCCACGGCGCTCGGGTCGAACTGCCGGCCCGCGCCCAGCTCGATCATCACCATCGCCTCGTCCTCGGAGAACGCCGGGCGGTACGGCCGCTCGGCGCGCAGCGCCCAGTACGCGTCCGCGACGGCGAGGATGCGCGGAGCGACGGGCAGCTCCTCCGCGGACAGCAGCTCCGGGTAGCCGCGCCCGTCCGGGCGCTCATGGTGCATCGCCACCCACTCGGCGACCTCGGACAGGCCTGGGGCGCGGTCGAGCAGGCGCGCGCCGACCACCGGGTGGCTGCGCATCAGCTCCATCTCGTCCACCGTGAGGATGGAGGGCTTGTCCGTGATGTGCTTCGGCACGCCCAGCTGCCCCACGTCCAGCAGGTGGCCGGCGACCGCGATCGCCTCGCAGTACGCCGCCGGCAGGCCGAGGGCGAATGCGATCTGGCGGGCCAGCGCGGACACGCGCGCCGAGCGCCCGGGCTCCCGCACCGCGGCGTCCACCACCTCGCCCATCGCGCGCGCCGCCTGCTCCACGCGAGACTGCGCGGGGCGGCCTTCGCCGATCCCGGCCTGCGCGACCAGCCGCGGTAGGTCGTCGTTCCACATCGCCAGCCACGTCTCGTCCTGGTGCAGCGCATCGCGCAGCGCCTCGGCGACCACCGGCCCGGCGAGCGGCTCGATGTCGGCGACGGAGGAGTTCTGGAGCTGCGCGCGGGCGCGGAGCGGGCTCATGGCGCCGTCCGCGAACTCGCACGCCCAGTGCGCCGCGGCGACGACCAGCCCCTCCACCGAGATCTCCGCGCCCCGGAGACCGTCCGGACGGCCGCGGCCATCCCAGCGCTCGTGCGTGGCGAGGATCGCCGCGCCCACGGACTCGTCGAAACCGAAGCGGCTCGCCACCCACGCGCCGGCCGCCAGGTGGCCACCCTCGTGCCGGACGGGGACGCCGGCGTCGTGCAGCAGGCCCACCGCCAGCAGGCGGCGGCCCTCCTCCGCCCCGAAGCCGAGGCGACGCCCGATCTCGAATGCCAGGTAGGCGACGCGCGCGGCGTGCCCGGTCTGCTGCTGCTCCGCGATGTCGAAGGCGCCGCTCAGGTACGCGAGGATCTCGATGCGGCGCACGGGGCGCAGCAGCGACCCGCGCAGCCCCGCGAGTTCTCCCGGGGACGCCGAGTAGGCGGCCGAGCCGGCTCCCTGTTGCATCGCCTCCCCCAACTCCCCGCACAGCGACCGTCGAGGTGGCCTCGACGATCCGGGTCTTCCCCTACATGTTCGGCAGGGGGGCGGGGGCTCTGGAGGGGGTGGCCGGGGTCGCAGACGGGAGTCAGGCTCGTCAGGTCCCGGGCCGGGCGGGTGTCAGCCGGCTAGACGCCCAGGTCGGGCGGGAGCACGCCGTCACGGGCGGCGTCGATCATCTCGCGGCTGGACTTCGGCAGGTCGACGCCGAACTGCTCGAAGCGCTTCTCCACCCAGTGGCCGATCTGGCGCGGGTCGCGGATGCCGCCCGGATCCATGTCGGAGCCGTACTCGCCCACCACGTCCCCCGTGCTGCGGCGACGCGCGACCGCGGACACCTTCCGCGACACCTTCGCGGAGCCGCAGTGCTCGCACTTCGGGGGGGCCGCCGTCTTCGGCGAGCGCACGAAGATGCTCGAGTCCTTCGCGCAGTCATCGCAGCGGTACTCGTAGATCGGCATGACGGTGCCCTCGAGGTCGGTCGCCGGGTTACGGCGCGTAGGGGTCCGGGGCGGCGTCGCCCATGTCGGACGCGCTCGGCTTCGCGCCGCGCTTCGCCTGCTCCAGCCGGTAGCGGAGCGTGTGCGCCGCGTCCACGCGCTCCACAGGGTCCTCGCCCGCCTCGGCCTTCGCCGCGAGCGAGCCGAAGTCGGAACCGAGCGCCCCGTCGTACCGCTTGCCCAGGTCCTTGGACCAGCGCGCGAAGTCGCCCACGCCCATGGAGTCCAGCCGCCCGAGCTCCTGGTTGATGTCGATGTCGTCGATGCGGTCGGCATCAGACCGGGCGCGCAGCACGCGGGACATCACGCGCTTCAGCTTCTTGCCGCCGCACTCCGGGCAGTCCGGGTTAGCGGCCACCTTGCTGATGGAGCGGAAGAAGACGTCCACGCGCTTCTGGCAGGACGGGCAGTCGTACGGGTAGATCGGCT
>JBFWQJ010000205.1:0-5619 GCA_050249515.1 Dehalococcoidia bacterium
TCCGCCGTGGCGATCAGGTCGCGGTGCTGGAGACCTCGGACCCGGCCCGGCCCGGGAGCGCGACGAAGCTGCTGCTGGACCGCGCGACGGTCTACCACGTCGCGCTCGACGCGACGCGGGTCGGCCTCGGCGGCGGCAGCGGCAACAGCGACGGTGGTGGGCGGATCACGAACGTCACGCTCGTGGTGCCGCGCACAGAGGCGGAGCGCGTCACGCACGGCCTGGTGACCGGACGCCTCACGCTCGTGCTCGTGCCGCCGGCGGAAGGGGAGGGCGCGACACGATGACCTACGACACCGGCTCTCCCGTGCGCGTGTTGCTCGCGACCGCCGACCGCTCGCTCGAAGCCCGCCTCGTGGCGGGGCTGGCCGCCGAGGGCATCGCGGTGGTCGCCCGCGCACTCGACGGGCCCGGCGTGCTCGACCAGGCGCTCTCCACGGATGCGTCCGTACCGGAAGGCACGGGCGCCGCGGCGATCGATGTGGTCGTGCTCTCGGCGGCGCTGCATGGCCTCGGCGAGACGACGCTGCTCGCACTCCGCGGGCGGGGGGTGTCGGTGCTGCTGCTCGCGGCCGGTGAGGGGGAGGCGCGACGCGTGGCCGGGCTGGCGCCCTCCGTGCTCGCCTCGGCCCCGGCAGCGGCGATCGCCGAGGCGATCCGGCGCACCCGTGACGGATCGGCCTCAGCGAGCGCGCTGGAAGAGCCAGGTCCCGCGAGCACCATCGGCGCGCCTGAAGATGCGGCGGGAGACGCCCGCGGGGCCGTGATCGCGGTGACCAGTGGGAAGGGCGCGCCGGGCAAGAGCACCGTGGCGATCGCGCTCGCGGCGGCGCTGGGCGGCGCGGGAAACCGCGTGGCACTGGTGGACGCCGACCTCCGCGGCGGGAACATCGCGCCCTACCTCGACCTCGACCCGCGGCGCGGGTTGCTCGGCCTGGCGACCGCGAACGGGCCGCTCGGCGTGCGCCTCGACAGCGAGTTGCAGCAGGCAGCCGGCTGCGCGGTGCTGGCCGGCATCGAGCGCCCTGAGCTAGCTACGGCGGTGCCGCCCGACATCGTGACCGGGGCGATCGGGCTGCTCCGCACGCGCTACGAGCGGGTGGTCGTCGACCTCGCCTCCAGCGCCCCACGCGACCTCGTGCTCGCGGCCGACCTCGCGCTACTGGTGACGTGCGCGGACATGGTGTCGCTCTGGAACGCGCGCCTCGCGCTGCGGTCGCTCGGCGCCGATGTGGCGCAGCGCTGTCACGCGGTCATCAACCGCCGTGAGGGGCGCGCGCACTACGACGGCGATGAGGTGGAGGAGGCGCTCCGCATCCCGGTCGCGGGGGTGGTGCGCGAGGAGCGGGCGGCCGCGCGGGCGGCGATCGAGCGGCAGGAGCCGCTGCTGGCCGCTGGCGGCCGGGTCGCAGCCGACCTGCGCGCGCTCGCCGCCGCCGTGGACAGCGTCCTGGCCGGGGACGCGCTCGCGACTCCCGGACGTGCGCCCCAGGCGCTGGCGGTGGAGGTGTAGCGATGGCGGGCGCGACGTTCACTGGGCAGGCGCTGACGGCACAGGACGAGCGCGAGTGGATCATCCGGGCCGAGGTGCAGGAGGAGCTGCGCCGCGCCCTCGACGGCGACGAGCTCGCCGCTCCCGGCACGGAGGCGGTAGAGCGCGCGCGCCACGTGATCGCGGCTCGCATCGCGGCGGCGCAGCGACAGGCCACCACGCTCGGCCAGCCGCCGATCGCCGATCCGCGCGGTCTCGAGCGGCGCCTCCTGGATGACCTGCTCGGCTTCGGGGCGTTGCAGCCGCTGCTCGACGACCGGGCGATCGAAGAGATCATCGTGAACGGTCCGCGGCGCGTGTTCGCGATCGCCGAGGGGCGGAAGCGGCTCACGGACGTCACCTTCGCGGACGACGAGGATGTCGTCCGGCTGCTGCGGCGGGCGCTCGGGCCGGTCGGCGGCCGGCTGGACGAGACCAGTCCGATGGTGGACGCGCGCCTGCCCGACGGCTCGCGCCTGAACGCGGTGATCCCGCCCCTGGCGACGGCGCCCCATGTCACGATCCGCAAGTTCCTGCTGCGCGCGAAGACGCTCGACGACCTCGTGGAGCTGGAGACGCTGACGCCCGAGGCGGCGGCCTTCTTGGGTGCGTGCGTGCGCGCCGGCCTGAACATCCTGATCTCGGGCGGCACCGGCACCGGCAAGACCACGGCCCTCAACGCGCTCGGGGCGGCGATCACGGGCCTCGACGAGCGCGTGATCACGATCGAGGAGACCGCCGAGCTCCAGCTCGACACGGTGCTGCCCGACTGCGTGGCGCTCTCGGCACGGGCCGCGAACGTGGAAGGGGCCGGGGCGGTCTCGATCCGCGCCCTCGCCCGCAACGCCCTGCGAATGCGTCCGACGCGGATCATCGTCGGCGAGGTCCGCGGCGAGGAAGCCCTGGACATGCTCTCCGCCATGAACTCGGGCCACGACGGCTCGATGTGCACGGTGCACGCCTCCGGCCCGCGCGAGGCACTCTCGAAGCTCCGCACCTATGCGCTGATGGCCGAGGAGGCGCTGCCCGCGCAGGCGATCACCGAGATGATCGCGGAGGCGATCCAGGTGGTCGTGCAGCTCCGCCTCGACGCCGCGACCCACCGCCGCACGGTCTCCCACATCTACGAGGTCACCGGCATCGAGGGCGACGCGATCGCCGGCAGCGACCTGTTCACGCTCCAGGACGGACGGCTGACCTGGAGCGGCGTGCGCTCCCGCCGTGAGGCGCGATTGCTCGCCGCCGGGTACGCCGGTCTGGGCGACCGAACCGCGGCGGGCGGTGCGGGATGAAGCGCTGGGTGACGCGCTCGGCGCGAGGTTTGCGGAGGATCACGCATCTCTGGATTGAGTCTGGATTGCGCAGGGGCGTGCTGGATTGGCGCTGGACTGGTTCTGGATTGGGCCGTCGCACGATGGCTCGCCGAAGGACATTCCGAAGGAGCGGTCGATGCACGTCGTTCTGAGCCTGACCCTCGGCGCCGGTCTGCTGCTGACGTTCCTGTCGCTCACCGAGCGGCGGCCTGCCGCTGTCCCGGACGGGACATCCCCGGACGGGACGCCGGAGCCGGCGGGCCGCCCGGTGTCCGCCGCGCCCGGGGAGCTGGCGGTCCGGCTGACGGCGGCTGCCGTCTCGGCTGCCGTGGCGCAGATCTTCCTCGGATGGCCTGCGCTGAGCGCCGGTGCCGCGATCGTCGGGGCGCTGCTCCCGTCCTGGTACCGCGGCCAGCGGGAGACGCGACGCCGGGAGGCGGTCGAGGAGGCCGTGGCCGAGGTCGTGGACGCGCTCCGCGACGCGAGCCGGGTGGGCGTCGGGATCGAAGACGCCCTGCGCGCGCTCGGGCGGTCCGGGCCGCTGGCGCTGCGACCGGCGCTCCGCGCGCTCGACCGCGACCTCCGGTTGATGGAGTTCGACGTGGCGCTCGCGCGGGCACGTGAGTCGGTCGCGCACCCGGCGTTCGACATGCTCGCGGTCGCGCTGGTGATGTCGTTCCGCATCGGCGGCCGCAACCTGAGCGGGGTGCTCGACGGGCTGGGACGGTCGGTGCGCGGGACGGCCCGCGCCCGCCGCGAAGTGCGCGCGCAGCAGGCCGAACAGGTGATGTCGGCGCGCGTGATCGCCGCGTTGCCGGTGCTGCTGATCGTGGTCCTCCGCGCCGTGAACCCCGGCTACCTGGACGTCTTCTCGACGCCGATGGGGCAGGTGGTGCTGGCCGCCTGCCTCGTGCTCCCCGCCGTCGGCTACACGCTGATGCGGCGCACGATCGCGCTTCCCGGGCAGGAACGGGTGCTGCGATGATGCCGGCGCTCCTCACCCCCGCACTGATGACACCGACGCTCCTGCTGAGCGGCCTGCTCGGCGCGGGCCTCTGGCTGATCGTGATGGGCCAGCCGATCGGCCGTCCGCGCCCGCGCCTCGCGGCGCGCCTGCACCGGATGTCGGCGCAGGGCCGGATGGAGCAGGAAGCCGGGGAGCAGCGCACGCCCGTCTTCGACTCGCCGTTGCTCGAACGCACGCTCCGTCCGCTCCTCGACGACGCCGGCGCCGCGATCGGCGCGCTGCTGCGGCGGTTCGGGATCGAGGGCGGTGACCTCGACCGGCGGCTGCGCCTGGTGATGCCGGGCGTCACGCCCGCGCAGTTCCGCGGCCAGCAGTTCGCGACGGGGCTGGTCGGCGCGGCGGTCTTCCCGCTGATCGGCCTGCTCGGTGCGGGCGCGTGGCCCGTCTGGCTCTGGCTCGCGACGTTCGCGGCCGGATACGCCGCGCCGAGCTGGCAGTTGAACGCGCGGCTGCGCGGGAGGCGACTGACGGTCGTCACGGAGACGCCGGCAGCGCTCGACCTGCTCGTGCTGGGCGCGAGCGCGGGGTTGTCGCCAGAGCAGGCGCTCGCGGAGACCGCGAAGCAACTCGACGGCGCGCTCGGCGCCGCGCTGCGCTCTGTCGTGCTGGAGGCGAGCATCGGCGGCCCGGACTACGCGGAGGGGCTGCGCCTGCTCGCGGAACGGGAGGAGGTCCCGGGACTGCGCTCGCTCGCCGACACCTGGCGGCTGGCGCACCAGCAGGGGACGCCGCTGGCGCCGGCGATGCTCGCGCTCTCCGAGACCGCCCGTGACCGCGAACGCACGCAGCTCCTCGAGGAGGGTGGCAAGGCCGCGGTGCGAATGCTGTTCCCGATCGCGTTCTGCATCTTCCCGGTGTTTCTGATCGTGCTGCTGTACCCCGCCGGGGTGCAGTTGCTCGGGCTGGGTCGGTGACGTGCTGGGCCGGTGATGGCCGGGCATGGTGACCGGCGTATCGACAAGGAGGATCGACATGTTGAGGCAAGTGAGACGGGCGACCCGGACGCTCCATGAGGAGGAGGACGGCGCGGCCATGACCGAGTACGCGATCGTCGTCGCGGGGATCGCCGTCGTGGCGATCGTCGCCGTGCAGGCGCTCGGCCAGGCGATCATCGGCGTCTTCACGGACATCGTGTCCGCACTGACGGCGGTCTAGTCCGGTGCGCCGCCTGCGGCCCGGCGAGTCCCTGCTGGCCGACGAATCGGGGGCCAGCACGGTCGAGCTGGCGCTCACGCTGCCGCTGCTGCTGATCGTGCTGATCGGCGCGGTGCAGATCGCGCTGGTCCACCACGCCCGCACCGTGGCTGAGACGGCCGCGGTCGAAGGCGCGCGGCTCGCGGCGGCGGAGGGCTACACGCTCGCGGCGGGCGCGGCGCGGACGCAGGAGCTGCTGGAGGCCGGCCTCGGCCAGACCGGGGCGGCGTTCGCGGTCAGCACGGAGACGCAGGGCGAGGTGGTGATCGCCCGGGCCAGCGGGAGCTATCCGCTGATCATCCCGTGGGTCACCTCGCTCGCGCTCCCGATCGACGTGTCGGCGGAGGTGTGGCGAGAGGAGTTCCGCGATGGCCCCTAGGCCGCCGGCGCCGTTCCGCACGCTCGCCTCCGATCAGTCCGGCAGCGCGCTCATCGAAACGGCGCTCGTGATCCCGGTGCTGCTCCTCTTCGTGGTGGGGGTGGTGATGGCGGGGCGCGTCGTGCAGGCGCAGATCGCGGTGCAGGCCGTGGCGCGCGAGGCCGGCCGGACCGCC
>JBFWQJ010000206.1:0-5587 GCA_050249515.1 Dehalococcoidia bacterium
TCGGCGGCGCGGACGGCCTTCTTCAGCTCGTCATTCGCGTGACGCCGGGCGTTGCGGATGGACACGCGGCCTTCCTCGGCCTTGGTGTGCACCTGCTTCACGAACTCCTTGCGGCGCTGCTCGGTGAGCGGGGGGATGGGCAGGCGGATGATGCGCCCGTCGCTCTGGGGGGTGATGCCCAGCTCGCTCGCCTGGATCGCGCGCATGATCGCGTCCACGGAGCCCCGGTCGTACGGGGTGACGGTCAGCAGCTGCGCTTCCGGCGCCGCGAGGTTCGCGAGCTGGATCAGCTGCATGCGCTGGCCGTACAGGTCCACGCCCAGGTGCTCGATCAGGCTGGTGGAGGCGCGCCCGGTGCGGACGGCGGCCAACTCGCGGCGGAACGCGGCGACCGCGTGCTCCATCCGCTCTTCGGTGTCCAGGAGGATTTCGTCGGTCATGGTCTCCTCCGCCGGGCATCCCCCCGGCCAGCGATCCCGAGCGGATCGGGCGGAAGACCCCGGACTTCACGATAGCGCAGCGCCCGGCCGCGCGTGTGGGCCGGGCGCCGCGGTGGTCTCTCAGGACGCGCTACGCGCCCAGCTCGAAGCGGGCGAACCGCGCGATGCGGACGTTCTCGCCGGTGCTGGCGACCACGTCCTGGACCAGCTGCTGGATGGTGCGGCTGCCGTCCTTGATGAACGTCTGCGTCAGGAGCGCGTTCTCCTCCACGGTGCCGTTGTGCTCCGCGGGGACCTCCTCCGGCGTCAGCGCCATCGGGTTCATCGCGGCGACCTGCATCGCCACGTCCTTCGCCAGCTGGCGGAAGGTGTCCGTGCGCGCGACGAAGTCCGTCTCGCACTGGACCTCCACGATGACGCCGATGCGGCCGCCGCCGTGGATGTAGGCCTCCACGACGCCCTGGCCGGTGGCGCGCTCGGAGCGCTTCGCCGCGGCGGCCACGCCGCGCTCGCGCAGGATCGACTTCGCCTGCTCGAAGTTGCCGTTGGCCTCTTCCAGCGCGCGCTTGGCGTCCATGACGCCGGCGTTCGTCTCGTCGCGCAGCTTCTTCACGTCTTCAGCGGTGATCGCCATCTCTGTCCTCGTCCTCGCAACTGTCCCGGGGCGCGCGGACGCGCCCCGGCTGTCTCATTCGTGATCGGGGGGCCGAGGGTTACTCGGCGGACTCGGCCGGGGCCTCGTCCTCGGACGGGGCGCCCACGGTCGCGGCCTGGAACTGCTGCTCCACCTCGCCGACGGCGATGCCCTCCAGCGCCGCGTCCGCGATGCGGGCGGTCATGAGCTGGATGGCGCGGATCGCGTCGTCGTTGCTGGGGATCGGGTACTGGATGACGTCCGGGTCGGCGTTCGTGTCGCACATGGCGATGATCGGGATGCCGGCGCGGTTCGCCTCGTGCACCGCGTTCTCCTCCATCGTCGGGTCGACGATGAAGAGGAGGCCGGGGAGGCGGTTCATGTTGCGCATGCCCGCGAAGGAGCGCGTCAGGCGCTCGAACTCCTTGGAGAGCACCATGCGCTCACGCTTGGTCAGGCCCTCCGCCTCCAGCGCGTCCTCGCCGGCGCTCACGCGCTCCTCGAGGCTCTTGAAGTGCTCGATGCGGCGGGTGATCGTGACGAAGTTGGTGAGCGTGCCGCCCAGCCAGCGCGTGTTGATGTACGGCATGCTCGCGCGGTTGGCTTCCTGCTCGATGATGCCGCGCGCCTGCTTCTTCGTGCCCACGAAGAGCACCTGGTCGCCGGACGACACGACCTCGCGCACCTTCTCCAGCGCGGCGTCCAGGCGCTGCACGGTCTGGGCCAGGTCCAGGATGTGGATGCCGTTGCGCTCGGTGAAAATGAACCGGCGCATGTGCGGGTTCCAGCGCCGCGTCTGGTGGCCGAAGTGGACTCCGGCTTCAAGCATCTGGCGCATGGAAATACCAGCGGCCATTCAAGGTCTCCTTCTCAGATCCGTCGGCGCATAGATTTGCCCGAGCCGGATGCCCGGGCAGACGTCGACATACGTAGTTCGTCGCTCAAGTTGATGGCCTGTGCGGACTCACAGTATGGGCGCGCGCGCGCCTCGCGAGCAACCGGGACACCCCGGGCCGGCGGGACGCCCGAGGCGAGCGCGTTGTCACCCACGAGGGTGATTCGTACACTGTCCGGCAGTTCCACCCACTCGGAAATCCAGTCCAGGTGACGTGGTCCACGTCACGGGGAGTGCTCATGCCACGGTACGACTACCGGTGTGAAGCTGGACATAAGTACGAGCTGCAGCAGCCGTTCGGTTCGCCGATCGAGCACCCGTGCGAGCGCTGCGGCAAGCCGGCGCGGCGCGTGCTGGTCGCCCCGCCCCTCGTCTTCAAGTCGGGCGGCTTCTACAAGACCTCCGGGCGCAGCGACTCCGGCTCCTCCGGCAGCGACGGCCCGAAGGGCGTCCGCTCCAAGACGCCGCCGAAGAAGTCCGAGAGCACGTCCGAGTCGTCCTCGACCTCCACGGCGAGCGCCGCGGCCGACGACTAGCGCGCGGACGGCACGCCCGATGCGCGCCGTCCTCCAGCGCGTCCACCACGCCCGCGTCACCGTCGATGACGCCGAGACCGGCGTCATCGGCCCCGGTCTGCTCGTCTACCTCGGCATCGCGCCCGCGGACGGCCCCGCCGAAGTGGAGTGGTGCGCCCGCAAGGTCGCGGAGATGCGCCTGTTCCCGGGCGAGCCCGGCACTGAGGCCGCCGAGCGCCCCGACCGCTCCGTGGAGGAGACTGGCGGCGCGGTGCTCCTCGTCTCGCAGTTCACGCTCTACGCCGACACGCGCCGGGGCCGCCGCCCCGCGTTCACCGACGCCGCCCCGCCCGAGGTCGCCGCGCCGCTCGTCGACGCCGTCCGGGACGCGCTCCGCGCGCGCGGCCTGCGCGTGGAGGAAGGGCGGTTCGGAGCGCACATGCTGGTCGAGTCCGCGAACGACGGCCCCGTCACGATCATCCTCGACAGCGCGGACCGCGACCGGCCTCGGCGGGGCGGTAGCGAGCCAAGAGCACCACGAGGATGAAGCGAGGCCTTCTCGTCCTTGCCGCGCTGCTTGCGATAGGTGGGTTCGCGCTGGCGGTGACAACGCCCCATGTGGTTGCCGGAAAGACGAATGAAACCGTGGGCAACGAGGTGCGCGTCTGCCTGCTGCTGCAACACCTGAAGCGTCTCAAGACGACGTGCATCGACTACGACCGCAAGCCGCTGAGCCTTCAATGCTATGACGAGGCGATCGTCGGCGCCCCGATCCCGAAGTCGTGCAATCGGGGCTAACGGTTTCCGAACCCGGCCGCTAGTTCCAGTTCGAGGCGCGCACGAGCGACAGCCCGCGCCCGACGAGATCCTGGACGCGGTCAGCGGTCTGCTGCGGCCCCGAGTCGGTCGAGGTGTCCAGCACGACGCCGGGCAGCGTGCCCTCCGCCACCGCGTCCGTGAACAGGCGATGCAGCGGCTCGATCCGCTCCGGGAACGACACGCGCGACTCGGCGTCGCGGGCCAGCGTCACCTCGAGGCTCGGCAGCAGCGTGACGATGTGCGCGGGGACGGGGAGCCGGTACAGCAGGTCGCGGTAGAGCTCCGCCTTCTGCGGCAGCGCGACATCCGTGATCACCACGGAGTAGCGCATGTTGATCGCCTCGCGCGCCACGGCGACCGCCGAGCGGCCCGCGAGCTCCAGCTGTTCCGCGGCCTGTCGGTCGCCCACCCACGGGTGGCGGTAGCCGGCCTTCACCCAGTGACGCAGTTCGTCCACCTCCACGTGCACCATGCGGTCGAAGCGCTCGCAGAGCGCCTCACCGACGAGCGTCTTGCCGGCGCCCGGGGGTCCCGAGAGGAGGATGACCTGGTTCATGCACCGAATCCTAGCGACGAGGCCGAGGTGACGCCATCCGCGAATCGCGCAATCGGCGGGCGGCCCACCCCTGCCCCTCCCGGCGCGGGAGGGGTTCAGAAGCAGAAGAGGGTGTGAGGGGCTGCGCCCCTCACACCCCCGGCGGAGTGGGCCCGAACCGTCCGACGGTCCCGGGCGCTACGCCGGCCGCACGTCCAGCGAGATGTCGAGGGCCGGCGCAGAGTGCGTGAGCGCGCCGACCGAGATCAGGTCGACGCCGGTCGCCGCGATCGCCGCGATCGTGTCGAGGCGGACGCCGCCCGACGCCTCGAAGAGCACATGCGCCGTCTTCGCGTTCGCGCGCAGTTCCGAGACGATCGCCGCCATCATGTCCGGCGGCATGTTGTCCAGCAGCACCACGTCCGCGCCGCCGTGCGCCGCCGCCCGCGCGAGGTGCGGCGTGTCCGCCTCCACCTCGATCCGGAGCAGGTGCTGCACGCGACCGCGCACCTCCGCGATCAGCTGCGCCGGGTCCACCCCGCGCCGCGTCGCCGCCTCGATGTGGTTGTCCTTGATCAGGACGCCGTCCTCCAGTGTGTCGCGGTGGTTGTACGCGCCGCCGCAGCGCACCGCGTAGCGCTCCAGCGCGCGCAGGCCCGGCGTCGTCTTGCGCGTGTCCACCACACGCCCCGTGCCGCCTCGCGCCGCCTCGCGCACGTACTCGTGCGCCATGGTCGCGGTGCCGGACATGCGCTGCATGAGATTGAGGGCGACGCGCTCACCCGACAGGATCGGCGCCAGCGGGCCGCGCACTTCCGCGACCACCGTGCCCTTCGTCACCCACGCGCCTTCCTCGGCGAGGATGTCCATCTCGATGTCGTCGGACATCTGCCAGAACACCTCGCGCACGACCTCCAGACCGCAGACGACGCCATCCTGCTTGTACAGCAGCGTCGCCTCGCCCGGCTGGTCCGGCGGCACCGTCGTCTGCGTCGTCACGTCGAACTGCGCGCGGTCCTCGGCCAGCGCGTCCGCGACGATCTCCGCGATCGTCGAGGCGGCCGGGTGGCCCGAGGGCAGCACGTGCGGTGCGGTCTGGTTAGCCTGCGTGCTCACGCCATCGCTCCTTCTCGCCGTCCGCCGAGGCGTCGTCCCCGATCGCGGCGATGTTCGTCATGCGGAAGACGAGGTGCCGACGCCACTCGTCGGACGTCTCCGGGAAGTCCTCGCGGTAGTGCGCGCCGCGCGACTCCTCGCGCCGCAGCGCCGCCTCCGCAGCGAGACGCGCGCACACGAGGATTGCGTGCAGGTCGTGCGAGGCGCGGTCGTGCGGCTCCGGCAGCCACGCCATCCACTGCGCGAGCTGCACCGCCGCGGCGCGCAGCCCCGTGCCGCTCCGCACGATGCCGACGCGGTCCCACATCAGGTCGCGCACCTCCTGCGCCGTCGGCACGCCGTGGTTGCCGGCGGCGGGCAGCAGCGACAGCGCGCCCTCCGTGCGGGCGGGGGGCGCCTCGTACGTGCCGGGCTCGAACAGGCGCTCCACGGTGCGCTTCGCGAAGACGACGGTCTCGAGGAGCGAGTTGCTGGCGAGGCGGTTCGCGCCGTGGACGCCGGTGCACGCGGTCTCGCCCACGGCGAACAGCCCGGCGATCGTCGTCTCGCCCCAGGTGTTCGTCCGCACGCCGCCCATCGTGTAGTGCGCGGCGGGCGAGACCGGGATGCGGTCCTTCGCCATGTCCAGGCCCG
>JBFWQJ010000207.1:0-5583 GCA_050249515.1 Dehalococcoidia bacterium
GAGCTCGAACGCGGCGGCGATGGTGGAGGCCTTCGCGGGGCCCACACCGTGCGCGCGACCGAGCGTGGCGAGGTCGGTGGCGGCCAGGCCGCGCAGCCCGCCGCGCTCGTGCAGCAGCCGCGCCGCGACGTGCAGGACGTCCTCCTGCGCGGTGCCGGTGCGCAGCAGGATCGCCAGGAGCTCCTCGGACTTGAGGGCGCCGGAGCCCAACCGCTGCAATCGCTCGCGCGGCCGGTCGTCCTCCGGCATCTCCGCGACGCGGAACTGGTAGCCGGGCGAGGGGTCGGGGGACGCGTCGCCGCCCGGCATGGCTCGGCTAGGCCCGGGGCCCGCCCTGCGGCCACTGGGGGCTCTGGGGGGACTGCGATGTCGTCGGCGCGTCCGTGCTCGGCTCCGCGGGCGCGCGCCGCAGCGAGATGAGGACGTTCGTGTGCGGCCAGTGCTCCACGATCACCTCGTCGCCCTCGTGGACTTCGGACGCGCTGATCGGGTTGATCTCGAACAGCCGCCCGTCGACGAGCATGTAGTCGACGCGCCCGACGAGGAGGAAGCGCGACTTCTTCCACAGGCGGCGCACGGTGCCGCGCGTCGTCGTGGGCGCGGCACGCAGGTCGCGCAGCGCGGATGCCGCCTCGATCGCCGCGGGGATCCCGCCGAGCGTGAGCACGAAGACGGCGAGGAAGGAGTTGGGGAGGTGCGGGATCGCGATCGCCACCAGCAGGTACAGCAGCACCGCCGCCAGCGGCGTCAGGAGCGCCGCGCGGATGAGCACGGACGTCCGCGTGTTCGCGCGTTCCTCAAGGATGTTGCGGTCGAGCATGGGACCTACCGGGGGATCGTCAGCACCTGCCCGATCTGAAGGTCAGTCGGATTGGCGATGTTGTTGGCCTGCTGGATCGCATCGGCCGAGACGCCGAAGTCGGCAGCAATGCCGGTGAGGGTATCACCCGACTTCACCGTGTAGGTGGTCGCGGTGGGGGTGGGTGAGGGCGTGGGCGAGGGCGTTGCGGTGGGGCTCGGCGTGGCGGTCCCACTCGCGGCGGGGCTGCCGGCGCCGGCCGTCGGCGTGCCGGTGGCCGGAGCGACGCTGGTGCCGCCCGCGGGGGCCGTCCCGGTGGCGCGCGGTGTGGAGCTGGAGGGGACGACGCCGGAGAGCGCGGCCGGCGTCTGGTCGCGGTCGCCGGAGGACGGCGGCAGCACCAGCAGCCACACGGCGACGATCGACCCGACGAGGAGCGCGAGGAGCGAGCCGCGGAAGACGCGGTAGGAGGGGACCGCCAGCACGGGGTCCATGCAGCGGTCGCACAGTTCCGCGCCGTGGTCGTCGCAGTAGAGCGCGCCGCAGCGCGGGCACTCCTGGACGGCGTCCTGATCACACTTGAAGCACTGCACGATCGAAGCCTACACCGGCGCGCCTGCTGCCGCATGGCGTGCGCGCCGCAATCCTGGCCCGCGTCGCTCGTACGCAGGGCCGTCCGGTGGACGTGGAGAGGTCAGGGCAAAAGACGAGGGAGCACCGGCCGCCGCAGCCCGGTGCTCCCTCGATGAGACGCTGCCCGCAGGGGCGCGCCCCGGACGCTCCCCGGTAGGGGAGCGCAGTGCTACTTGAGCTCGACCTTGGCGCCGGCCTCTTCGAGCTTGGCCTTGGCCGCGGTGGCCTCTTCCTTGTTGACGCCTTCCTTGATCGGCTTCGGCGCGGCCTCCACCAGGTCCTTCGCCTCCTTGAGGCCCAGGTTGGTGAGCTCGCGGACGGCCTTGATCACGTTGATCTTGTTGGCGCCGAAGTCCGCCAGCACCACCGTGAACTCGTCCTGCTCCTCGGCAGCCGCGCCACCCGCGTCGCCGCCACCGGCGGCCGGGGCGGCCATCATGGCGACCGGGGCGGCGGCGGTGACGCCGAACTCTTCCTCGATGGCCTTGTTCAGGTCACGCAGCTCGATGAGCGTCATGCCCTTGATGATGTCGAGCGCGTCGTCAACCTTGCTCATGATGTCCTCCATGCCGCCCCGCGGGCGGTGCTTCCTCGCTTGAATCGTGTGGGTGAAGGGGTGGGTACCGGGTGACCGCTACGCCGCGCCCTCAAGCTGCTTCGCACGCGCCTCGACCAGGCCGGCGAATTCGCGCTGCGTGGCGACCAGCAGGCCGGAGAGCTCGGCGATCTTGCCGACCAGGTTCCCGGCGAGCGTGGCGACCAGCTGCTCCTTGGAGGGCAGCGTGGCCAGTTCGCGCACGTACGACTCGCTCACCACCTGGCCGCCGACGACGGCCTTGCGGATCGCGACCTTGGTGTCGTTGTTGGCGCGGATGAACGCGGTCAGCGCCTTCGCCGCGGAGACCGGCTCGTCGAAGCCGACGACGAGCGCCGTGGCCTCCTCGCTGATCTGCGCGTACTCGAGCTTGCCGGTCTGCTCCGCGGCGATCCGCAGGAGCGTGTTCTTCACGACCAGCATCTCCGCGCCGGCTTCCCGCAGCTGCGTGCGCAGCTCGGTCTGCTTCGCCATCGGCACGCCCTGGTAGGCGGTGGAGATGGCGATCTCGGCCCGGTTGATGAGGTCCGAGATCTGGGCGACCTGGTCCACCTTGCGCTGCGTGGGCAAGCGCTCCTCCTGTTCCTGTGGCGTTGTGCCGGGCGACGCCCGGGCAACAAAAACGCCCTGCACCGCCGGGGGTGAGGGCGCGTCACACGCCGGCGCGGACGCCGGGGAGTGGTGCGGGTGCCCTCGCCTCGACGGGTGACCGGTCTCGGTCGTTATCCCCTGGCCCACCTGTGGTGGGAGCGGGGGCCCGTGTTCTTCGGCGGGTGCCTCCGCGGGGCGGAGGCGCTCGTTCGAGTATGGCGGAGGCGCCGGTTGCCGTCTACCCGTGGGGGCGGCGGGCCGGCGCCTCCGGTCCTGCTAGTTGGCGGCGGCCGCCAGCGCGCTGCTCTTGATCTCCGCCAGGTCCAGGCGGACGCCCGGGCCCATGGTGGAGGTGAGCGAGGCGGCGCGGATCAGGTCGCCCTTCGCGCCGGTGGGGCGGTTGCGCTGGATCTCGTCCACCATCGCCCGCAGGTTGCCCATGAGCTGGTCCTCCGAGAAGGAGGCCTTGCCCAGGATCACGTGCAGGACGTTGGTGCGGTCCATGCGGAAGTCCACGCGGCCGGACTTGGCCTCCTGGACGCCCCGCGCAATGTCCTCCGCGTTGAGCACGGTGTTGTTGCGCGGGTTCGGCATCAGGCCGCGGGGGCCCAGCACGCGGCCCAGGCTACCGACCTTGCCCATGAGCTCGCGCTGGGCGATCGCCACGTCGAAGTCCAGGAAGCCGCCCTGCACCTGCCGGATCAGGTCGTCGGAGCCGACCACGTCCGCGCCGGCCTGCTGGGCGATGGTCGCGGCCTCGCCTTCGGCGAAGACCAGGACGCGGACCTCCTTGCCGATGCCGTTCGGGAGGATCACGGAGCCGCGGAGCTGCTGGTCGGCGTGCCGGCCGTCCAGCCCCGTCTTCATGTGCAGTTCCACCGTCTCGTCGAACTTCGCCGTCGCGCACTTCTTCACGAGCGCGATGGCCTCCGCGATCGAGTACGCCTTGTCCTTGTCGACCTGCTCGCGCAGGCCGCCGATGCGCTTTGCAACCTTCGGCATGGCTACTTGATCTCGATTCCCATCGAGCGCGCCGAGCCCTCGATGCTGCGGATGGCGTCGTCGATGTTGTTGGTGTTCAGGTCGGGGAGCTTCGTCTGCGCGATCTCACGGATCTGCGCGCGGGTGACGCTGCCCACCATGCTCTGCAGGTTCTTCGCGGAGCCCTTCGTCACGCCGGCGGCGCGCCGGAGCATGTCCGACGCCGGCGGCGTCTTGGTCACGAAGGTGAACGAGCGGTCTTCGAAGATCGTGATCTTGGCCGGGATGATCTGGCCAGTCTGATTCTTCGTCGCCTCGTTGTAGCCCTTCACGAAGTCCATGATGTTGATGCCGTGGGGGCCCAGGGCAGTACCAACCGGCGGGGCGGGCGTCGCCGCTCCGGCGGGGATCTGCAGGGTCACGACAGCGCGGACCTTCTTCGCCACGTGTCTCTCCTATCGCGTGAGACGGGCCGAGGTGGTCGGCCGCCCCTCCGCTCCCTCCATCTGGAGGTGATGCGCTGTTACTGCTTTTCGACCTGGAGGAAGTCCAGCTCGACGGGCGTCTCGCGCCCGAACATGGAAACCAGGACGCGGACGCGCCCCTTCTCGACGTCGATCGAATCGACGACACCGATCATGTCGCTGAACGGGCCGTCCGTGACCAGCACGGACTCCCCGATCTGGAAGCCCACGTTCACGCGCGGCTGCGCGGACGTCATCTGCTTCAGGATCTGGTCCACTTCCGCGTCCGGCAGCGGCGTGGGCTTCGCGCGGTCGTCCGCGGTGGCGCCGGCGAAGCCGGTGACCGCGGGGGTGTTGCGGACCACGTACCACGCGTCGTCCGCCATGATCATCTGGACGAAGACGTAGCCCGGGAACAGCTTGCGGGAGACCGTCTTCCGCTGGCCGTCCTTGATCTCAATCTCTTCCTCGGTGGGGATGATCACCTGGAAGATCTTGTCGCCCATGTCCATGGTCTTGACGCGCTGCTCCAGCGACGTCTTCACCTTGTTCTCGTAGCCGGAATAGGTCTGGACGATGTACCACGCGCGCCCGTCCTCGGGCGTGGTGGTCTCTTCGGTCTGAGTCGCGTGCGTGTCGTTCACGGGGAGCCCCTAACGCAGCAGCGTCTGCTCGACCAGCCAGCCGAACAGCAGGTCGGCGCCGCCAAGCAGCACACCGAGCGCGATGGACACGATGATGACGACCCCGGTGAGGTTCGCGGTCTCCCGGCGCGTGGGCCAGGTCACCTTGCGGAGCTCGCTGATGATGTCCGTCGCCCAGCGCGGCTTGAGCAGCGAGCCGCGGCCGCGCTCCTCGCCCGCGGCGGGCGGTGCGGTGAAGGTGGACGCGGCGGCGCGCCGGGGCGCCGCGGTCTCACGCTGCTTCTGACGGCGTTCGGCGCGCTCTTGCTGGCGCCGAGCTTCTCGTCCCATGGTGCCTGTCCTGACTCCCGCCTGCGGCGGTGATCGCGTCTGGAACGGTGCGAGGTGACGCGGTTAGCGCGTCTCGCGGTGGGGCTGCGCCACGCGGCAGCGCGGGCAGTACTTCTTCAGCTCAATGCGCTCCGGGTCGTTGCGCTTGTTCTTCTTCGTCGTGTAGTTGCGCTCGCGGCACTCCGTGCACGCCAGCGTGATGTGATCGCGGTCGCCGGCCTTGGCCATTGTCCGCTCCTCTCGCTAACCGGACGCCCGCCGCGGGCGTCCGGGATGATCCAGTCTAGACCCCTCGAGTCTTACTCGATGATCTTGGTGACGACGCCGGCGCCCACGGTGCGGCCGCCCTCGCGGATGGCGAAGCGGAGGCCTTCCTCGATGGCGATCGGGTAGATGAGCTCGATGTTCATCTGGATGTTGTCGCCGGGCATCACCATCTCGGTGCCCTCCGGCAGGTTCGCCGTGCCGGTCACGTCCGTGGTCCGGACGTAGAACTGCGGGCGGTCCCCGTTGAAGAACGGCGGGGGACGGCCGCCCTCCTCCTTG
>JBFWQJ010000208.1:0-5581 GCA_050249515.1 Dehalococcoidia bacterium
CGTACAGCGTGCCGCTGGGCGACCTCCCGTTGCTTGGCACGATCGCCGTCACCGTGTCCGGCACGCACCAGCAGCGCATCGATGTGTACCGCAGCCGGACGGCGGCGGCGCCGTGATCACGCGCGTGCGGCAGCTCACCGCGGACGAGGGCGGGCAGGCGCTCGTGTTGACGGCCGTCTTCCTGCTCGGACTCGTCGCGGTCGCGGGACTCGTCGCGGACGGCGGGCTCGTGATGGCGCAGCGCCGGGACCTGCAGCACGTCGCTGATGCCGCGGCGGCCGCGGGCGCGATGCAGCTGGACGAGGCCACGTACCGGGCGTCGGGAGGCGCCGTCGTCGTGCTCGACCCCGCGGCAGCCGGAAATGCCGCGATCGCGTACCTCATCAGCGAAACTGGAACGGACCATGCGGTGTCCGCAGACGGCTCGCAGGTGCGCGTGGAGGTGTCGCGTCAGGCGACGACGGCCTTCCTCCAGGTCCTCGGCGTCATGCACGTCGAGATCAGCGCTCACGCCGTCGCAGCGCCGCGCACCGGAGCAGGAGGTCCGTAGTCATGCGCGAGATGCGAGCAGGGGCGATAGCGATCGGGATCGTGTGCGCGGCGGTGCTGGTCGCATGCGGTGGCGGCGGTTCGTCCACACCGAGTCCGACCTCGACGGCTGAACCGACGACCACCGCGACTGCCACCGCGCCCACGGCGACGGCCACACCCTCGCGGGACGCGATCGTGGCCGAGGTCAGCCAGGCGTACCTCGCCTACTGGGACGCTTACGCCGACGCCGTGCTCCATCTCGACCTCACGCGCGTCGAGCGGTTCGCGTCAGGCGCAGAGCTTGAGGGTATCCGCGAGGAGATCGAGACGCTGCGAGCCGACGGCATCGCTGCGCGCATTCGCGTCGAGCACGACTTCGATGTGATCTCAGTGAACGAGTCCTCGGCCGTCATCGTCGACGAGTACGTGAACAACAGCTTCGTCGTGGACGCGAAGACTCTCGCGCCTGAGGAGGCAGAAGGTCCCGGAGATGTCATCAAGGACACGATCCTCTTGGAGCGTGTGGACGGGCGCTGGGTTGTGACGCGCGGTGCCAGAGAACCGGCTCCACCACGATGAGACATGCCATCGGGTGCGTTCTTGGTCTCGCCTTCGCGTTGTTGCTGATGTCATCCGTCTACGCGGAGCCGCCAGCTCCGGGAAGCGGCTACGGGCCGCGGCCGAATCGCCCCGAGGTAGTCGAGACCAACGTCGTCGCGACCGGGAATGGCGTCACGATCTTCATCGGCGTCCGATCGATGATCCCCGGCACACCCGGCGCTCCTGGTTCCACCGTGATCGTGAACGTCCCCGCAGCACCGGTCTGCACCGCGGCCGTCCCGAACATCGGTTACCAGAGCGCCTTCGCGCAGCAACTGCCAGAGCATCCGGGCGAACTTCCCTGGGTCGTGACCTGCGACAACGGGCTCTTCTCGATCGCATGGATCCCGGTGGACGCGCCCGACGTGACGCAGATCGTGGTCCAGACGCTCCCGGAGGATCCGACGGATCCCCGACTCGTCGCGCAGTCGCTCTTCGGCATGGTGCCCCTCCCACCGGTCGCGGTCGGTGCGAATCCCGGGACCGGGTTGGTGGCGCTTCCCTCGTGGTTCTGGGTCGACGGGTACGCCGGCGAGACGTTGTACGGCTCCGAGACGCTCGGCAATACGACGGTCGACGTCGAGATCACGCCGGAGCGGTACGACTGGTCCTTCGGCGATGGTGCCACGCTCTCGACTCAGTCGCTGGGACGGCCGTACCCGCAGCAGAGCGACATTCAGCACTCGTATGAGCGGTCATCGACGGTGCCCGTTCGCCTCGACATCACGTTTGGTGGCCGGTATCGCGTGACCACGGTCGAGGACAACGGTCTGGGCGGCACGACCGTCGTCGTCGGCCCCTGGGAGCCACTCGACCCGATGGTGCGGTCGTGGACGCGCGCGTACCCGGTCCAGCAGATGCAGTCAGTCCTGACAGCGGGACGGTAACGACACGGAGGCCAGCGATGAGCCAGGCAGTTCCCCGCGCGCAACGGCGCGATCGCCAGCAGCGGGCGGCCGAGCTCCGCCCGAGGCGGCCTTGGCCGCTCGCGATCACGCTGGGTGGTGCGGCAGCGGCCGCCGCGCTCCTCTGGCGGATCGCGGGGCCGCCCGCAGCCGCCTGGCGCGTACCCGACCTCGCAGCGATGCGGTCGGCGCTCACCGCGACCGAGCTGTCCGACGGCGACCTCATCACGGCGGCAGCGACCGTCGCGTGGCTCCTCCTCGCCTACCTGATGATTTCGATCGGACTTCGCGCACTGGCGGTGGCTGCCGACCGCGCCACACGCGGCGCGCACTGGGCGCGCACTGCGCTCCGCCTCACGAACCTGATCACGATCCCGGCGGTGCGACGCATCGTGGACGGGGGCGTCGCCGGGACGCTGCTGATGGCGACCTGGATGCCGGTGCCCCGTCCCGCGGACGCCAGCCACCTGACCGGCATCGTGGCGCTCCGCGCACTGCACGCCGTGGAGGCGTCCGAGGCCGCTGAGGCCGCGGTGCGTGCGCCCGTCATCGCGTACACCGTCGCACCGGGGGAGGACCTGTGGGGGATCGCGCAGCGGCTCTACGGGGACGGCGCTCGCTACGTGGACCTGTTCCGCGCGCACGAGGGACGAGTGATGGCGGGCGGCGAGCGGTTCACCGATCCGCGCGTGATCCGGACGGGCTGGACGCTCCACGCGCCGCTCCCGGCCAGCAACATCAGCGTCGACGCGGGGCACGTGACCTACCGCGTCACGCGCGGTGACCACCTGTGGGGGATCGCGGCGCGCTTCCTCGGGGACGGGTTCCGGTGGGACGAGATCTGGGCGGCCAACCGCGACCGCGACATGGGGGGCGGGTGGCGGTTCACCGATCCGCAGCTCATCTACCCCGGGTGGGAGCTCGTGCTCCCGGTCGAGGCGATGGAGGAGCCCACCTCCGACGTCGCTCCGCCTGCGGCCGCGCCGGGGACCGCGAGCGATACGGCCGCCGTCAACGACGAAGCCGGGCGCCACCCGGCTGATGCGGACGCCGACGGAGGCCTGGGTGGCGAGATGGCCTGGGACTGGCCGTCGGTGCCGCGGCCGGTCGTGCTCAGTGCCGCCGGATTCGCCGTGCTCGGGGCAGCGGCGCTGTTCGTGCATCGGATACAGCGGACGGGCCGGCTCGGCGTGCCGTCCCTGCTCCAGCGCGGCGCACGTCGTACCGGCGATGCGGGGCGGGTCGTGCTCATGGCGCGCGCGGTGGTCGAGGCGCTCGAGGCGGCTGGATTCGGGCGGGCGCGGCTGGTGCTCGCGCACGAGGCGGCTCGCGAGCTGTCGTTCACGATCGATTGCACCGACATCGACGGTGAGGCGTTTGCTGCCACCAGTGATCAGCTTGCAGGCCGCCTGGGCTGCGCGATCGAGACGACCGTCATCGGGGCACGCCAGGTCGAGCTGATGTTGACCGGCACCGGGACGCCGGCCATCCAACAGGGCGCCGCTGCCGCGGCGGGACGCGCCCTGATGCTGCCGGTGGGTACCGATGACGCCGGTCGGATCGTGTACGTGAACCTCGCCGGAGCGGGGAGCATGGCGATCGCCGGGTCGGAGATTGAGCACCGGCAGTTGCTTCACGCCTGGCTGGAGACGCTGGCCACCACCGCGGGAGCCGACGAACTGGCGCTGCGCGCCGATGCCTCCGTCGCCGCGCTGGTGGGGGACGATATCGATCTCCCGCATTTCGGTGGAGCAGAGAACCCTGACAGCGGGGCGCTGTTCGAGGAGATGGAGGACGCGATCCAGTCCCGCGAGGGGCAACTCGCGCCGCGTCCGCTCGTGGCAGTGTTCGACGCCGGCGCCGCGGGGAGCGCGTGCGAGTCCTTGCTCCCGTATGGGCCACGCGCAGGCATCTACTTTGTCGGTCTTACGGACGGCGAGCCGAGCACGCTCTTCGGCGCGACGGTGCGACTCGGCCTGGAGGAGGACGATGTCGTCGAGGACGCACGCGCGGCTGGAGCGAGCGGCGTGCTGCTCACCCTCGGATCCGGCGAACGGATCGCGCTCGATCCCGTCGTGGTCCGCCGTGATGAGTCGGCACGATGGCGCGAGCCGATCGCGCCTGCCAGACGATGGACGCCACCGCCATCGCCACGAGATCCCGAACCGCCGGGGGAGCCGCCACCGCCGTCGGGTGACGTGATCGGCGCCTTCGACTGGCGACGCGCGATCTTCGAGGCCGATGACCTCCCCGTGACCGACGCCATTGAACGCGGAGGGCCCGCTGTGGTGGAGCCAGGCACGGACGAGGCTGCTACTGAACTCGATGAGCGAGAGCGCGTGCCGGTCACCGCGGCGGTAGCGACCGCGGAACGTCCGGACGTCGCGACGCCCGTCGCCGCCACGGAACGGTCGACCGAACCGAACGGAGGAGAGACGAATCCCGAGCTCGTCCCGAGCCCCGCACCGGGCGGCGACGAGGCGGCCTGCGATCTGACGGCGACCGTGCAGCTTCCTCCTTCGCGTGAACCGCTCGCCGCGCCCGTGCGCCAACAGGCGCTGTTCCTGCCGGAGGCGACGGGTGCTGGCCCTGCTGACGAGGACGAAGCACTGATCTACGTGCGCTGCCTCGGCGAGTTGCGGATCACCGTCGGTGGAGTCGCCGCGCAGGGCTGGCCATACGACAAAGCCCGTGAGCTGCTGGCGTTGCTGGTCGCCCACGGGGGAGCACCGGTCCCGCGCAAGACGATCGCTGAGTCGCTCTGGCCGGACATGCTGTGGGACGCGAGCCTCAAACACATGCTCGCCAACGCGACGAGTGCGCTGCGCTCCGTGGTGCGCGCCGCGGCCGGCCGCAGTGACCTCCAGCCCCTGACGCTCTCGCATGAGCGCTATCAGGTGCCCGCCGGCATGTTGCGCTCCGACCTCGACGAGTTCGAGGAGGCACTGCGCTTCGCGGCGGCGCTGCCGCCGGGCGATGCGATCGCGCAGTACGAGCGGGCCCTCGCTCTCTACGAAGCGGACTTCCTGGAGGTCGAGTCGTTCGCGTGGCTCGACACCTATCGGGAGGAATACCGGCAGCGGTTCGTGGCGGGCGCGCTCGCGGCGGCGCAGCTCGCGATGGATGCGGGCGACGTGGAACGCGCGGCAGGCTTCTATCTGGCGGCGACGCAGCGCATCCCCACCAACGAGGACGCCATCTGTGGCTTGATGCGCTGCTACGCCGCGGTGGGCAACACCGCGGGCGTGCTCAAGGTGTACCGCGTGTTGACCGAGGCGATGCAACGCGAACTCGGGCCGCGCATCGGTCCGGCTCAGGAGACGCGCGCGCTCCTGAAGGAGCTGACATCGGGGGCCGCCATTGGCTGATGTCCGTATGGCTGTGTCCGTCCGTCGGTGGGGGCGATCCCGGCCACTCCTGGACTCGTCGTCGGCTGTCGTGGGCGTCTTGCTCGCGGCCGGGGTCGCGGTCCTGGCGGCTGTGGCGAGTGGTCACGGTCCGGTCTCGGTGGTGGCGATCGGCGTATGTGCAGCGGTGCTAGCGCT
>JBFWQJ010000209.1:0-5550 GCA_050249515.1 Dehalococcoidia bacterium
CAGGTGCGCCCGCCGGCCGGCGTCCGCATCCTGACGGGCCTGGACGCCGTGGTCGTCACGGTCCAGCACGGCGCGCCGCCGCCGGACGAGGACGAGGCGGCGGAGGCCGAATAGCCTCCGTCCTCGCAGGACTGACATGCAACGGGCCGGCTCGCGAGAGCCGGCCCGTTCGTTGTCCGCTGGTACGTGCCCGCGGCTACTCGACGAGCGCGATCGGCTCAGCGGCGCCGCGCTGGACGTCCGTCCGGAGCTGCCCGCACGCCGCCGCGATCTCCACGCCCCGCTCGATGCGCACGGTGGCGTTCACGCCGGCCGCCTGCAGCTCGCGCTGGAAGGCGCGGACGCGGCCCAGGCTCGGCCGGCGGAGGTCAGGGCCGGCGGTCGGGTTGTACGGGATGAGGTTCACGTGCGCCTGGATGCCGCGGATGCGCCGCGTCAGTTCGCGCGCCTGCTCCGGCGCGTCGTTCACGTGGTCCAGCAGCGCGTAGGCGAAGGTGACGCGCCGGCCGCAGCGTTCGATGTACGTCCGGGCCGCCTCCACCAGCTCATCGATCGTCGTGCCGCCGGCGGTCGGGATCAGGTCGCGGCGGAGCGTGTCGTCCGGGGCGTGGAGCGAGATCGTCAGGCCGATCTGCAGTCCTTCCTGCGACAGGCGGTCGATGCCGCGCACGAGGCCGACGGTGGAGACGGTGATGCCGCGCTGCCTCAGCCCGAGCCCCTCCGGTCTCGTGAGCCAGCGGATCGCCGCGATCGTGCCGGTGTAGTTGGCCAGCGGCTCGCCCATACCCATGAAGACGATGTTCGTGACGCGATGCGGCGGGGCCGGGGCCTCGACATCGCGGCGTCCGCCCTGCGTCGGGCGGGCCGCCGAGGCGGGGCGCGCGAAGTGCAGCACCTGCGCCACGATCTCGGCCGGGGACAGGTTGCGGGTGAACCCCTGCAGCCCGGTCGCGCAGAAGCGGCAGCCCATGGCGCAACCGACCTGCGTCGAGATGCACACGGTCACGCGGTCGGGTGCGCCGTCCTCGTCCGGGTCGTAGTCCATGCGCACCGTCTCCACCGCGTCGCCCTCGGCGCCGGTCGCGGAGAGGTCGAGGAGCGCCTTCACCGTGGCGCCGTCGTCCGCACGGCGCTCCGCCAGCACGCGGGGCGCGGCCACCGTGAACGCCTCCGCCAGCCGGGCGCGCAGGGCGGGCGGCAGGTTGGTCATCACGTCGAAGTCGGTCGCGCCGTGGCGGAAGACCCATTCGGTGATCTGCTTCGCGCGGTAGCGCGGCTCGCCCCAGGAGGTGAGCTCCGCCTCGATCTCCTCGAACGACAGGTCCAGCAGGTGCCGCATGGGATCCAGTCTACGCGCTGCGATCAGGCGGGACGCGCGCCGAGCACGCTGCCGAGGAGCGCGCGGTCGCCGTTCAGGTAGTCCTCGATCGGCAGCGCCTTCCGGCCGGCGCGCTGGAGCGCGAGCAGCGCGAGGCGGCCCGAACCGCATGCCACCACGGCGCGCGCGCGGCGCCCCGGGAGCAGGTCACTGAGCGGCGTCGCATCGCCCGGCTCCACGGTCCCGGGTGCGGCGGCCGAGTCGCCGGCGAGCGGCCACGCCTCCAGGACGGCGAGTCCCTCCGGCGTGCCGTCCGGCAGCGTGCGCGTGGTCGTGGCCAGGGGCCACGGATGGTACGCGCGGACGGCGCGCGCGATCTCCTCGGCGGGGCGCGACCAGTCGATCAGCCCGTCCTCCTTCGCGAGGCGGGGGGCGTACGTGACCAGCGCCTCGTCCTGCGGGGCGGGGGCGATCTCGCCCGCGACCCAGCGCGGGAGCGTCTCAGCGAGGAGCGCCGCGCCGAGGCCGGCGACGCGGTCCGTGAGCACCCCGGTGGTGTCCAGCGGGCCGATCGGCGTCGCCGCCCGCGCGATCACCGGGCCGGCGTCCAGCTCGCGCACGACGAGCATGATCGACGCGCCCGTCTCCGCGTCGCCGGCGAGGATCGCGGCGGACACCGGCGAGGCGCCGCGGTGGCGCGGCAGCAGCGAGGCGTGGACGTTCACGACCTGGTGCGGGAACGCCTCCAGCAGGTGGGTGGGGAGGATATGGCCGGAGGCGGCGACCACGCCCACGTCCGGGCGCAGCGCTGCGAGCGCCTCAGTCGTGTCGCGGCGGACGCGCTCGGGCTGGAGGATCACCGGCACACCGGCCTCGACGGCGAGGTGCTTCACCGGCGTCATGAGCGCCGCGCCGGAACGGCCTCGCGGGCGGTCCGGCTGCGTGACGAGCGCGACGACCTCCGCGCCCGGCAGGTCCAGGCACGCGCGCAGTGACGGCACGGCGTAGTCCGGCGATCCGAAGAAGACGATGCGCATGGGCGCGCCCTCGACGCGGGGGATCACGACGCTCGGGGCACGACGCCGGGGGGCCGCACAAGGGCGGACGCTAGCTGGCGATGACGCTCCAGGCGGAGATGCCGATGAACACCGCGACCACGACGATGGTCAGCCGGTGCAGCTGGCGCTGCAGGCCGCGCTTCGTGCGGAAGCTGTAGTCCTGCCCACCGAGGGCCGCGCCGAAGCCGGTGCCGCGCACCTGCATCAGCACCAGGCCGATCAGCAGCCCGGACACGAGGATCTGGGCGAGGCTGAGAAAGTCCTTCAGTTCCATGAGTGAGAGGCTAAGGCGCGGCGCGGGCGACGGCAAGCGATCCGGCGCCCGCGGGACGCCTCGAGGTTACCGCTCGCTGTAGGCGGCGGGGGCCTGCACCCGCAGGTCGCGCTCGAAGTAGGCGCGCATCACCACGGAGGCCAGCTGGTCGCCGTCGTGCCGGTAGCGCCGCTCGTGGTCGACGATGTCGGCGAGGACGAGGCGGGCGGTCCCGTAGTCGGCGTCGCCCGGCGCCAGCACCGGCTCGGAGCGCCACTCCGGGTTCAGGGGCTCGGCCGGGAGGTTGCTGTTCGCCAGCACCACGTCCACCAGGTCGTCCACGCCCAGGTGCCGGCGCACGGCGGCGTAGTGGTCGGCGGCGTCGTAGCCGTTCGTCTCGCCGAGTTGAGTCGCCACGTTGGTGATGAACACCTTGTGCGCGCGGGACTCCTTCACCGCCCGGCCGATCCCCGGCACCAGCAGGTTGGGGAGCACCGAGGTGTACAGGCTCCCGGGGCCGATCACGATCAGGTCGGCCTCAAGCAGCGCGCGGACGGCGCCCGGGTGCGCGGCGGAGTCGCGCGGCTCGATCCAGACCTCGGTCGGGGGGACGCCGCTGCCGGGCAGCAGCGACTCGCCATGCACCACGGCGCCGTTCTCGAAGCGGCCCGCCAGGCGCACGTCGTCCAGGGTGGACGGCAGGATGCGGCCGCGCACCGCGAGGACGCGCGAGGTCTCGGTGATCGCCGCCTCCATGTTGCCGGTGACCTCGGCCATGGCGGTGATGAACAGGTTGCCGAAGGAGTGACCGGCGATGCCCTCGCCCGCGCGCTCGTCGAAGCGGTACTGGAACAGCTGCGTCACGAGGGGCTCGGCGTCGGCGAGGGCGGCGATGCAGTTGCGGATGTCGCCCGGGGGGATGACGTGCAGGTCGCGCCGCAGCCGGCCGCTGGAGCCGCCGTCGTCGGCGACCGTCACGATCGCGGTGAGGTTGGAGGTGTACTGCTTCAGCCCGCGCAGCAGGTTCGACAGCCCGGTGCCGCCACCGATCGCGACGACGCGGGGGCCTCGGTCACGCGTGCGGTTCTGGTAGACGAGCTCCACGAGGTCGCGCTGGCGGTCGCCGATCGGCAGCAGCGCGTGCGCCAGCGAGCGGTTGAGCTGCCAGCCCGCGAAGACGGCGAGGAAGAGCGCACTGGAGACGAAGAGCAGGCCGCGGCCCCAGCGGGGGATGAACTGCAGCGTGATGTAGGCGGCCCACTCCGGGAAGGTGTAGGAGACGTAGACCTCGCGCAGCAGGTAGGCGAAGCCGAGCCCCATGAACATCACGGCGATGGCGAGGAGGAGCAGCCACCGTTTGATGTGCAGGCCGACGTAGAGCCACTTCGTGATGTTGCCGCGACTCAAGGGGTCACCCGCTCGCTGCCCGCCCTGATGAGTAAACGCTTAACCGTGTTCGCGGTCAACTCGTCACGCGCACGCACGCGAGGCCGAGCGCGGCGTGCGACTAGCTTCCCGCGGCGTCCAGGTGGCGGCGCAGCGTCTCCGCTGCGGCGTTCGCGTCCGCGCGGCCCTTCATCTCGCGCATCACCTGGCCGACGAGGAAGCCGATCGCCGCCTGCTTCCCGGCGCGGTAGTCTTCCACCGCCTTCGGGTTCGCGGCGATCGCCTTCTGGGCGACCTCGTCGATCGCGCCGGCGTCCGTGACCTGGCGCAGCCCGCGCGCGTCCACGATCGCCTCCGGCAGGTCGCCGGTCTCGAAGGCGATGTCCAGCACCTCCTTCGCGGTGGCCTGCGTGATCGCGTTCGAGGCGACGAGGCGCACGATCTCGCCGACGTGCCGGCCGGTCACCTTCGTGTCGCCCAGTTCGGCCTCGCCGCCCAGCGCGTTCAGGTGCTTCGCCACGTCGCCGGTGAACCAGTGCGTGACCGTGCGCGCGTGGTCCGCGCCGGCGGTCGTCACCGCCTCCTCGAACGCGTCGGCGTCGGAGCGCGACTCCGTCAGGATGCGCGCCTCGTCGGCGGACAGCCCGTACTGCGACATGAACCGGGCGAGCCGCGCGGCGGGGAGCTCGGGCAGCCGCGCACGCAGGGCATCCACCGCCGCCGAGGAGACGTGGACCGGCGGCAGGTCGGGCTCCGGGAAGTAGCGGTAGTCGCTCGCCTCTTCCTTGGAGCGCTGCGAAACCGTCTCGCCCGTGGCGTCCACGTACCCGCGCGTCTCCTGCACGATCCGTTCACCGGCGTCGAGGAGCTTCGCCTGCCGCTCGATCTCGAACTCGATCGCGCGCTGCACGCTGCGGAAGGAGTTCATGTTCTTCACCTCGACCTTGCGGCCGAGCTCCGCCTGTCCGACGGGTCGGATCGAGACGTTCGCGTCGCAACGCATCCCGCCCTTGTCCATGTCCGCGTCCGCGATGCCGAGGTAGCGCATCACCTGGCGGAGCGTGCGGAGGAAGGCGTGCGCCTCCTCGCCGGAGTGCATGTCCGGCTTCGTCACGAGCTCCATCAGCGGCGACCCCGCGCGGTTCACGTCCAGCAGTGAGTACGACTCGACGCCGTTGTCGCGGTGGAGCAGGCGCGCCGTGTCCTCCTCCAGGTGGATGCGCTCCAGGTGCACGTCGCGACGGACGCCGGCGACCTCGATCTCCAGCGCGCCGTCCAGGCAGAACGGCTGGTCGTACTGCGAGATCTGGTAGCCCTTCATCAGGTCGGGGTAGGGGTAGTTCTTGCGGTCGAACTTCGCGTAGCCCGGGATGCTGCAGCCCAGCGCGAGGCCCGCGAGGATCGTGTCCGCGACCGCTTCCTGGTTGATGACGGGCAGCATCCCCGGCATGCCGAGGCACACCGGACAGACGTGGGAGTTCGGCTCCGCGTCGAAGTACTCGCGGTCGCAGGAGCAGAACATCTTGGAGCGCGTC
>JBFWQJ010000210.1:0-5525 GCA_050249515.1 Dehalococcoidia bacterium
CGGGCGACGGCTCCACCTTCAGCCACCCCAACTACATCCCCGACCTGGCGGTCGGCGTCCGCTAGATGCTGCTCAACCCGGCGACCTACGGCCAGAAGTACTCCTGGGCGATGGAGGAGTACTACTCCGACGACTCCTTCGCGGACGTCATCGGCGAGGTCGTCGGCGTGAAGCCGGACAAGATCTACATGCCGGCGGACGTGACCACGGAGGTCTACCAGACCTTCCCGTACCCGATCATGCACCGTTCGCAGGTGGCGGCGTCGCCCTGGTACAAGAGCAACGTCTTCAGCACGAAGAAGTTCTTCGAGCACACCGGCTTCCGCCAGGAGCACACGTTCAAGGCCGCGGTGGAAGACACCTTCGACTGGTTCCAGCGCGCGAAGATCCACGAGAACTACAACTGGGACTTCAGCCACGAGGACGCCATCATCAAGCGCCTCCGCGGCTAGCCCGCACTCCCCTCGACAGGTCGAGGACGGACCGGGGCCGGTGCATTCGCACCGGCCCCGTGGCATCTCCGGGGCGTTCCGGGACGAAGTCCGCCCGTTCGTCCTGCGCGGCCGGGACTTTCGGCACTGTGGGGCCCCGGCGGCCCCGACGCACACTCGACCTGAGGCGCATGCGGCGCCAAGCGGGGAGCGTGCGTCGTGCTTGCTGAACATTCCCGGGCCGAGGCCCCCGACCAGGCTCCGATCCGCGTGCTGATCGTCGATGACCACGCCCTGGTCCGGGAGGGCACGCGCCAACTCCTGGAACTGGAGGACGGGCTCCTCGTGGTGGGTGTCGCCGCGAACGGCGTGGAGGCGCTCCGCCAGGTGGAGGCCACGCACCCGGACGTCGTGCTGATGGACATCGAGATGCCGGAGATGGACGGCATCGAAGCGACCGCGCGCATCGCCGCGGACCACCCGGAGACGCACGTCCTGGCGCTCTCCGCCTACGACGACGACCAGTACGTGGAGCGGCTGATCGAGGCGGGCGCGACCGGCTACATGCTGAAGGACGTGCGCGGCGGCCAGCTGATCGACGCGATCCGCACAGTGCACCGCGGCGAGTCCGTGCTGCACCCCTCGATCGCGCGGAAGGTGATGCGCAACCTCGCCTCCCCCGCGCGGCACGAGCACCCGGCGGACGGGCTGTCCGAGCGGGAGATCGCGGTGCTGCGCATGGCGGCGCTGGGCCACGGGAACGACGCGATCGCGCTCGACCTCGGCATCAGCGTGCGCACGGTGCAGGCGCACCTCTCCAACATCTTCGACAAGATGGGTGTGGAGTCGCGCACGCAGGCCGTGGTGGAGGCGCTGAAGCGCCGCTGGATCCGGTTGGAAGAACTCGGGTCGTGAGCGAGGCGGCCGCACGGCGGTCGCCCACCCGAGGCCCCACGCACCGCCTCCTGGACCTCCGTCGCCCGCACTTCTGGATCACCCAGGCGCTGGTCCTGGTCGCCGTCGGCGCGATCTACCTGACCGAGTCCAGCGTCACCGAGGCCGTCCCCGGCCTCCGGCTGCCGGGTGGCCTCCGCGTCGCCGCCGTCGCCCTCACCGTGATCCCCGTGATGTACGCCGCGCTCCGCTTCGGCATGGAGGCGGCGGTCCTGACCGCGCTCTGGGTGGTCGCCCTTGCCGGACCGATGCTCGTGATGGGCGGGCCGGGGAGCCTGGATCGGATCGTGGAGCCCGCGATCCTCCTCGTCGTGCTCGCGATCGGCACGGTGCTCGCGCTGCGCGTGGACGCCGAGCGCGGCGCACGCGAGCGCGCGGAGGCGCTGTCCGCCCGGCTCACGCTGCTGCACGAGGTGATGCAGGTGCTCGCCCAGCGCGCGCCGCTCCCGGACGTCCTCCAGGGCCTGGCCGACACGATCCGTCGCGGGATGGGCGCCGACTACGCGGAGATCCGCTACACCCCGGCGGACGACGCCGCGCTGGAGGTGACCAGCGGCGCCGCCCCCGCCGCGGAGGCGGCGCCGGGGGACACGATCCGGGTGCCGCTCACCGGTGAGCAGGCCACCTTCGGCGAACTGGCGGTCGTGCGCCTCGGACGGCCGTACACGGCCGAGGAGCGCCAGGTGCTCTCGATCGCCGGGCTGGAGGCGTCCTCCGCGTTCGGCGTGCGGATGCTGGAGGACCACCGCCGGCGCGCGCTGGAGATGTACGCGCGCCAGGTGACGAACGCGCAGGAGGCGGAGCGCGCGCGCATCGCCCGGGAGCTGCACGACGGGCCGCTGCAACTGCTCACGGGCCTCGTGCGCGCCGCCGACCTCATCGAGAAGGAGCGCGGGGCGGACGCCGCCGCGTTCGGTGCGGCCGTGGAGCGGCTGCGCGGCATGTCCGAGGCGGCGGTGACGGAGCTGCGCGCCGTCACGCGCGACCTGCGGCCGATGACGCTGCACCGGCTGGGCCTGCACGCCGCGCTGCGTTCGCTCGCCTCGGACGTCTCGGAACGCTCCGGCGTCGCCGTCGACCTCCACTTCGACGAGGGGCCGCCCCTGCCGGAGGAGGTGGAGCTGGCGATCTTCCGCATCGTGCAGGAGGCGCTCAGCAACGTGGCGAAGCACGCGCAGGCGACGCGCGTCCACGCCACGATCAGCCGGGAGGTGGGCGGCGTGCGCGTGGAGGTGCGAGACGACGGCACCGGCGCGCGGCTCCCCGCGGACCCCAGCGACCTGGCGCACCGCGGCCGCTTCGGCCTCCTCGGCATGCGTGAGCGCGCGGCGCTCTTCGACGGCACGCTGGAGGTGGTGTCGCCGCCGCCGGGCGAGGAGCACGGCACGGCGGTGCGGGTGCGCATCCCGCTCGCCCCGTAACCGAGCCGGAGCGGGTCGCCGTCCGCCTTGCGGGTGTCCCGGGGCGCCCGTACCCTCCCCCGGTGCCACGAGGCCCCCGCCGCACGAGCACCCCGCCCCCGCGACCACAAAGGAACCCACTGCATGGCTCGTGAGACGACGCCGCCGCGCTTCTTCTATGGCTGGATCATCGTCGCCGTCACCTGGCTGGCGAACTTCACGACGGCCGGCACGAACCCGCTGGTGTTCAGCCTGTTCATCGCGCCGATGACCGCGGACCTCGGCCTGTCGCGCGCGGAGCTGGTGGCGGGGATCACGATGCGCATGATCGCTGGCGGCCTGTTCGCGCCGACGCTGGGCGTGCTGGTGGACCGGCACGGGACACGCTGGCCGGGCGTGATCGCCGGCACGATCGTGGGCATCACGCTGATCGGCTTCTCGATCTTCGAGAACATCTACGTGCTGTACGGCCTGTTCATCATCTCCGGCCTGAGCGGCTTCGCGATCGTCGGCGGCAACACGCTCACTATCGTCCCGCCGGCGAACTGGTTCGTCGCGAAGCGCGGCCGCGCCGTGGCGATCTCGTCCGCCGGGCAGCTCCTCGGTTCCGCCGTGTTCGCGCTGCTCGCGACGTGGCTGATCGCCGCGGTCGGCTGGCGGGAGACGTGGACGATCTTCGGCATCATCGCGTTCCTCGGCGTCGTGCCCGGCTACGGCCTCTTTATGCGCCGCCGGCCGGAGGACATGGGCCTGTTCCCGGACGGCGCCTCCGGCCCGCCCGCCGCGCCGGCCCCCACAGCCGGCGCCGCCGCGCACGCGCACACGGAGACGCGCGACTACACGATGAAGGAGGCGACGCGCACGCCGGTCTTCTGGATGAACCTCGCCTCCATGACCCTGCTCATGTTCGCGATCTCGCCGTTCCTGCTCTTCCGACCGCAGTACTGGACGGAGCTCGGCTTCAGCCCGTGGCTCATCGCCTGGGGACTGTTCCTGGACCCCTTCTGCTTCGCCGCGGCGAACATGTACATGGGCCTGAAGGCGGAGCGCGTGCCGATCCGCTACCTGGGCGTGTTGGGCGGCGTGTTCCGCACGCTGGGCATGCTCCCGCTGGTGCTCGGCTGGAAGTGGCCGGGCTCCGTGGTGGTGCACAACGTGGTGTGGGGCACCGGCAGCGGCACGACGTCCGTCTTCCAGACGATGATGATCCCCGAGTACTTCGGCCGCCTGCACCAGGGCACGATCCGTGGCATGAACACCCTGGCGATGGTCGTCGTCAGCTCCCTCGGCGGCCCCGTGGGCGGCTACCTGCTGGACCGCGGCGTGTCGTTCGAGGTGTTCTGGTGGATGATCCTGGCGGCGGTGGTGATCGCCAGCGGGTCGTTCTACTTCCAGCGCCCGCCGCGCCCGCTGCCCGCGCACGAGCCCGCGAGCGGGACGCCGCAGGCGGCGCACCGCTAGCAGCCGCGGCAACACTCGGCACGCCCCGATCGTTGTGAGTGCCATGACGCGCCGAGCGAGCCCCGTGACCAGACGCGCCGCGGCGCTCGTCCTTGCGGCGGCGCTCGTCCTTGCGGCCGCCCCCGGCCTCGTTGCCGCGCAGGCGGGCCCCGGCTTCGCCGCGCCGCCCAACTTCGGCGGTGGCGGGCAGGCGGCGGTCGTGTTCCTCGGTGGCACCCTCGATGACCTCGAGGCGGCCGCGCGCGCGAGCGGCGCGAACGGGGCGTGGGCGCAGGACGCGGAGGGACGCTTCCAGCTGCTCGTCGTCGGCGGGCCCGCGTTCCTCCGCGACGACTTCGCCGCGCGTTTCCCCGCCGGCTTCGCAACCGCCACCGCCCTGACGCTGACGAGGGCCCCCGGGGCCACTGCGCCGCCGCCGATCGTCACCTCGACGCCGGTCGCGACGCCCGGGCCGCGGCCGCCGGCGTCCCCGGACGGTGTCCCCGGCCCCTCCGCGAACCAGTAGCGCTCCCCCGAATCGCGAGGACCTCGACACGGCCCGCCCGCGCACCGCGTGCGCACAATGGAAGGGCACGACGGAATCGAGGCCACGCGATGACCACGCGCCGGGGCGCTGCCGCCCCGCCCCTCCCTCGCGCCCTGATCGCCCTGCTCGCCGCCGGCGTCCTCGGGCTCGCCGCCTGCACCGGTACCCCCGAGGCGACCGCGACGCCGACCGGCACCGTGACCACGACGGCCACCGCCACCGAGACGGCGACCGCGACGCCGTCCCCCACCGCCTCGACCTCTGGCACGCCCTCGGCGACGACCACATCGACCCGCACGGCTGCGCCATCCGCGACCCCGGGCGCGGGGCCGGCGCCGACGAACGTCCGGCTCGACGGGCGGTTGCCCGACCTCTCCGTGCCCGTCCCGCCCGGCGAGGGCGAGGCGGGGCGCCTGACGATCCTGTGGGACGGTGCGCCGGACGCCACCGGCTTCCACGTCTACGTGAAGGAATGCGACGGCACCGTCCGCCCGGCACTCGAGGTGCCGGCGACGGACCATCGGTACGGCCCGCTGCACGCCTGCCGGCCCAGCGGCAACCTCGGCGTGGCGGCGGTCTACCCGGGCGGCGAGTCCAGCATCGCCTGGGCGCGCTAGCGATCACACGGGCGGGCGCCGGGGTGCCACACTGGTGACATGTGGTGGCAGGACCTGCTCTGGGGTGTGTGGAACGGGCTGACGGCGTGGATCGTGCTGATCGCGCACGCCATCGGCTACCTGGAACAGTACCCGT
>JBFWQJ010000211.1:0-5508 GCA_050249515.1 Dehalococcoidia bacterium
CAACACGACCGTCGGCTCGCCGCTGGTCGCCGGCGCGTCCGTGAAGGCCCGTGTGGAGGCGCACGACCGCGCGCCGAAGGTCACGTACTTCAACTTCAAGAACAAGACCCGGAACAAGACGATGCGCGGGCACCGCCAGCAGCGAACGCAGCTGGTGATCACCGACATCACCGCCGGGTAAGGGACGACAGACATGGCACACAAGAAGTCCGGTGGCTCCAGCAAGAACGGTCGCGACTCCGCCGCGCAGCGCCTCGGCGTGAAGCGCTCGGACGGCCAGCTCGTCACCGCGGGCTCGATCATCGTGCGACAGCGCGGCACGCGCATGCACGCGGGCGACAACGTGGGCGTCGGCAAGGACCACACGCTCTGGGCGCGCGTCCCGGGCCGGGTGCACTTCAGCCCCTACGCCAAGGGCGGCCGCAAGCAGGTCTCGATCATCCCCGAGGCGGAGTAGCCACCGCCCCGCCCCGCGCGCGGTCCGGGATCGCGCCGCGGTACGATAGAAGCCCCACCGAACATCGAAGGGAGACTCGCATGAAGGCGAGCATCCACGCCAACTACGAAGAGGCCACGGTGAAGTGCGCCTGCGGCCACGAGTGGAAGACCCGCTCCACCAAGCCGGAGATCCACCTGGACGTCTGCTCCAACTGCCACCCGCACTACACGGGTGAGCAGCGCATCGTCGACACCGCCGGCCGCGTCGAGCGCTTCCGCCGCCGCTACGCCAAGTCGTAGTCGCGAGACACGCCTCACAGGCAACGAAGAGGGCGGCCGGTTGGCCGCCCTCTTCGCGTCTGCGGGCCGGCGGCCCCACTCCGCACGCCCGTCCCTCGCCGCGCGGGGTCACGTCGCGTAGGCTGATCGCGTGAGCACACCCACCTACGGCGGGCAGGCGGTCATCGAGGGCGTCATGATGCGTGGCGGCTCCGCCATGGCCGTCGCGGTGCGCCGCCCGGACGGCACGATCGCCGCGCGCGCGGAGCGCCTGGGCGGCCTGCTGAACAGCCCGCTCCGCCGCGTCCCGCTGCTCCGCGGGGTGCTTGTCCTCTTCGAGACGCTCGGCCTCGGCATGCGCGCGCTCACGTGGTCCGCGGCCGTCGCCTCCAACCAGGTGGACGAGCGTGGCGAGGCGCGCCGGCTCACGCTCCTCGACTGGCTCGTGCTCCTCGGCGCCTTCGCCGTCGGCGTCACCGTCTTCTTCGTAGGCCCCGTCGCCGCCACCGCGTGGCTGGACCGCCGCCTCCCGGCGCCGTGGATGGCGCTGGCACTGGAGGGCCTGCTGCGCGTCGCGCTGCTGCTCGGCTACATCTGGGTCATGGGCCGCGCCAGCGACATCCGCCGCGTCTTCCAGTACCACGGGGCGGAGCACATGACGATCTACGCGCAGGAGGACGGCCGCGAGCTGAACGTCCCGGCGATCCGGCGCTACCCGAAGGAGCACCCCCGCTGCGGCACGTCCTTCCTGCTGACGGTCGCCCTGGTCGCGATGGTCGTGTTCGCCTTCGCGGGCACGGAGCCGCTGTGGTGGCGCTTCGCCTCGCGCCTCGTGCTCGTCCCCGTCGTCGCCGCCGTGTCGTACGAGGCCATCCGCTTCGCCGGCTTCCACCAGGGCTGGCCTGTCGTGCGCTGGCTGTTCGCCGGCAACCTCGCGCTGCAGCGGCTCACCACGCGCCCCCCGGACGACGAGCAGATCCAGGTGGCGATCGCCGCCCTCCAGCGCGTCCGCGACGAGGAGCGCACGCTCGCCCGCTAGCCCTGCCCGCCAGCATTGCGCGGAGGCGGCAGGGCGCGTTACCTAGAGGCGAACGCCGCGCACCGAAGGACAGATGCCATGACCTCCGCCAACGCCCTCGAGGAGGGCCTCGACCTCACACTCGACTTCGACAAGCTCGCGAAGGCGGCAGAGTCGCCGGGCATCCTCCCCTGCGCCGTGCAGAACGTGGACACCGGCGAGGTGATCCTGGTCGCGTACGTGAACGAGCTGGCGCTGAAGACGGCGATCGAGCGGCGCATCGCCGTCTTCTGGAGCACCTCGCGCCGCGAGCTGTGGATCAAGGGCGACACGTCCGGCGAGACCTTCGCGCTGCTCGAGGTGCTCGTGAACTGCGAGCAGAACTCGCTGGTCTACAGGGTCCGCCCGAACCGCGGCGGCATCTGCCACACGAAGAACGCCGCCGGCGAGCCGCGCAACTGCTACTACCGCCGCATCAACCTGGAGACCGGCCGGCTGGAGAACCTCAACCCGTAGCGGTGAGGGTTCTGATCTGGCCCCCTCTCCTGCGAGGCGGGAGCGGGGTGGGGTGAGGGCCTTCCAGCCCGCCCCGTGCGGCCTCGCTACGCCTCGACGGCGCCGACGGGGCGCACGGCGACGCCGCGCGACTCGAGGTACGCCTTCAGGTCCGGGATGCGGATCGTGCCGAAGTGGAAGACGGACGCCGCGAGCACGGCATCCGCGCCGCCCTGCACCAGCGCGTCGTAGAAGTGCTCCGGCTTCCCCGCCCCGCCCGAGGCGATGATCGGGATGTGCACCGCCGCGCGCATCGCCTGGAGCAGGCCGAGGTCGTAGCCGTCCTGGTGGCCGTCCGCATCCATCGACGTGACGAGGAGCTCGCCGGCGCCGCGGTCGGCCGCCTCGCGCGCCCACTCCACGGCGTCGCGGCCGGTGGGGGTGCGCCCGCCGTGCGTGTAGACCTCCCACGTCCCGTGCGAGGTGCGCCGCGCGTCGATCGCGACCACGATGCATTGCGATCCGAACCCGTGCGCCCCCTCGCCGATCAGCTCCGGGCGCTCGACGGCGGCGGTGTTCATCGACACCTTGTCGGCGCCGGACTCCAGCATCAGCCGCACGTCGCCGGACTGGCGCACGCCGCCGCCCACCGTCAGCGGGATGAACACCTGGTCCGCGGTGCGCTGGATGACGTCGTACACGCTCGTCCGCGCATCGGACGAGGCGGTGATGTCGAGGAACACGAGCTCGTCCGCACCGGCGGCGTCGTACTGGCTGGCGAGCTCCACCGGGTCGCCGGCGTCGCGCAGCTCGACGAACGAGACGCCCTTCACCACGCGCCCGTTGTTCACGTCAAAGCAGGGAATGATGCGCTTCGTCAGCACCGCTACGCCCCCACCCCGACCGCCGCCAGTGCTTCCGGCAGGTCGATGTCGCCCGTGTAGATCGCGCGGCCGATGATCGCGCCCTCGACGCCGCAGTCGCGCAGCCGCACGACGTCGGCGACGCTGCCGACGCCGCCCGCGGCGATCACCGCGAGGTCGAGATCACGCGTAACGCGCTCGTACATCGCGAAGTTCGGACCGTCTGTCACGCCGTCGCGCGCGATGTCGGTGTAGACGACGCGCCGCACGCCCTGGTCGCGCAGCCGGCGGATGAACTCGACCGCGTCGAGGTCGGTCGCCTCGACCCAGCCCTCGAGCGCCACGCGGCCATCGCGCGCGTCCACGCCGACGATGAGCCGGTCGTCCGCGAACGCGATCGCCTCGCGCAGGAACTCCGGATCCTTCACCGCCGCCGTGCCGATGACGACACGGTCGAGGTGCGACTCGAGCGTGGACACCAGCGTCTCCATGTTCCGGATGCCGCCGCCCGTCTGCACCGGCACGTCCAGCACATCCGCGATGCGCTTCACGACCGCGGCGTTCGCCTGGGCCCCGTCGCGCGCGCCGTCCAGGTCCACGACATGCACGCGCCGCGCGCCCATCGATGCCCACTTGCGCGCCATCTCCAACGGGTCGTCGCCGAACACGGTCTCGCGCGCGTAGTCACCCTGCGCCAGCCGCACGCACTTGCCACCACGAATGTCGATCGCGGGAATGACGTCCATGCCCGCTACCTCGACGCCGACGCGGTCGGCGCGATTGACCCGCGCTCGCGCGCGAGGCGGAGGAAGTTGGCGTACAGCCGCAGCCCGGAGGCGCCGGACTTCTCGGGGTGGAACTGCGTCGCGACCACGTTGTCGCGCCCCACCACCGCCGGGAACGTCACGCCCAGGTAGTCGGTCTGCCCGATCACCACCTCAGCCTCGCTCGGCGCGGGGTGATAGGAGTGCACGAAGTAGAAGTACGCGTCCTGCGGAATGCCCTCGAACACGGGATGCTCACGCTCAACGCGCACCGTGTTCCAGCCCATGTGCGGCACCGTCATGCCGTGCGGGAAGCGCACGATCCGCCCACCGAGGACGCCGAGGCAGGGGTGCTCCCCCTCCTCCTCCGACACCTCGAACAGCGCCTGCATGCCCATGCACACGCCGAGGAACGGCCGGCCGGAGGCGATGTAGTCGCGGATCGGGCCGTCCAGGCCGCCCTCGCGCAGGTTCTTCATCGTGTCCGCGGCCGCGCCGACGCCCGGCAGGATGAGTGCGCTGGCCTGCGCGATCGCCCCGGCATTCGCCGTCACGTCCGCCTCGACCCCGGCATGGGCCACGGCGCGCGCCACGCTGCGCAGGTTGCCCGCGCCGTAGTCGACGATCACCACGTCCGCCATGACGGCTCGCTCCACTGCCCGGGGGCTGGCTGGACTCCCAGTGTACCGCCCCACCCCCGGAGGCGCGCCCGCCCTGCGATGCCCCCGACGCGGGCGTCGCGCTATCCTCGACCGCATGAGCAGCGAACCCGCAGCCCGTCAGCACGCCGCGGATCAGCGCGCCCTGGAGGCCGCCGGAGAGCGCGTCGAGGAGCTGCGGGCGCAGATCCGCCATCACGACTACCGCTACTACACGCTGCAGCAGCCGGAGATCGGCGACACGCAGTACGACCTGCTGCTGCGCGAACTCCGCGACCTGGAGGAGCGCTTCCCCGACCTCGTGACGCCGGACTCGCCGACGCAGCGCGTCAGCGGCGAGGCGACGGCGGAGTTCGCGCCGGTGCAGCACCGCGAGGCCATGCTGTCGCTGGCCAACGTCTTCAACGCGGAGGAGCTCACCGCGTGGTACGAGCGCGCCGTGCGCCGCATCGAGCGGACCGACCTGCGCTTCGTCTGCGAGCCGAAGATCGACGGCCTCGCGATCTCGCTGGTGTACGAGCGCGGGCGCTTCGTGCAGGGCGCGACGCGCGGCGACGGCTTCCGCGGCGAGGACATCACCGCCAACCTGCGCACGCTGCGCTCGATCCCCCTCGTGCTGAACGCCCCGCCGGAGTCGCTCCCCGCGGCGTTCGAGGTGCGCGGCGAGGTCTACATGTCGAAGGCGGAGTTCGCGCGGCTGAACGAGGAACGCCGCCTCGCCGGTGAGCAGCTGTACATGAACCCGCGCAACACGGCTGCGGGGTCGCTGCGCCAGCTGGATCCGCGCGTCACGGCCTCGCGCCGCCTCGACCTCTTCGTCTACCAGCTCGGCTGGGTGGAGGGCGACCGTCCCGCGGCGGCGCACTCCGACGCGATGCGCTGGCTCGCCTCGCTCGGCCTGCCGACGAACCCGCTCGCGGAGTCGTTCGGCAGCGTCGATGCCGTCGCGCGGTTCTGCGAGGGCTGGGTGGAACGCCGTGACGCGCTGGACT
>JBFWQJ010000212.1:0-5487 GCA_050249515.1 Dehalococcoidia bacterium
GGACCGGGAGCGCACCGGCGCGACTAGATCTGCTGTTCCATCCAGAAGTCGCCGTACTCCGCCTGGTTCGGGAAGCCGCCCGGCCAGCCGTTGACCTCGCCGGGGCCGTGCAGGCCCTTCCAGATCAGGTCCACGGACTCCGTCACCGGGCCCACGGGCACGGTCACCATGTTGTCCAGCGTGAAGCGCTGGATGTCGTAGATGCCGTTCCGCTGCTCCTCGAAGTCCGCGACGGTGCGGAGCTTCTTCACCTTCTCCTCAAGCTCCGGGAACTTGTCCGCGACGGCGGAGCTCACGCCCTTCGCCGTGAAGTAGGAGATGCACCACTCCAGCGCGGTGCTGGCCGCGGCGCCGCCCGGCGGGAACTGCATCGCGTTGGTCTGCGTGTCGCCCTTGAACATCGCGCCGCCGCGCCAGTACTCGGAGACGTACTTCGTGTAGTCGATCGATGCCTGGCGGATCTGGAAGCCGACCTCCGAGATCATCGAGCCGATCGTCTCGGCGCGGGTCGGCCAGTCCAGACCGTACTTCACGCCGGGGTAGATGACGTCGAAGTTCAGCGGCTTGGCGGCGCTGTAGCCGGCCGCCGTCATGAGCTTCTTCGCCTCGGCGACGTTGTGCTTCATCCACGCGCCGCCCGGACCGGCGTCCTTGCCCTTCGGGTCGAGCCAGAAGTCACCCCAGCCCGCGCCCAGCGGCGTGTTCCACTTCAGCGTCAGGTCCACGCCCACGGCCTTGTAGCGCGAGGGGTCGAAGATGACGTCGCCGAAGGTGTCGCGGTCGATCGCCATCGACATCGCGCGGCGGATGCGGACGTCCTTCCACGGCTGGTCGTCCGCCCAGCTGAAGCCCCAGAGCGCGCCATTCTGGATGTGCGAGGCGGTCACGATCTGCGTCCCGGGCAGTTCCTTGGAGAACTGCGGGATGTTCTGCTGCGACACCGCGGACGAGTTGCCGGCCCCGGAGTGCAGGTTCTTCGCGCGGAACTGCGCCTCCGTCTGCGCCTGCTCCGGGATGATGGCGACGTTCACCTGGTCCAGGTACGGCCGCTTGTTCGGGCCGGCGAGGTGCCAGTTGGGGTTGCGCTTGAAGGTGAACCCGACCGACCGGCGGTACTCCTCCAGCATGAACGGGCCCGTCCCGCGCATCTCCTTCGCCAGGTCCACCTTGCCGGAGATGCCCTCCACCGGCTGCACCCAGATGCTGCCGAGGCCGGCCAGCTGCGAGATGACCAGCGCGTCCGGGAAGGCGAGCTTCACCTGCACGGTCTGCTTGTCGATGGCGGTGATGTCCTGGATCGAGGCGTCCTTGTTCGCCGCGTGCGACATGGTCGTGCGCTCCGCGGCCTCGGCGGCGTAGCGCTTCCAGGACTGGACGACGTCCTCGGAGGTCACCTCGCGGCCGTTCGTTGGTGCGCGGCCGTCGAACTTCGCAGCGGGGTTCAGGTGGAAGACGATCGTCTGCGGGTCCGGCTGCTCCCACTTGGCGGCGAGGTCGGAGACGATGTTCCCCTTCGCCGGCTTGCCCTTGCCGTTCTCGAACTGGAGTAGGCGGCTCCCGGTGAAGTACGACGGCAGGCTCCAGCCCGCGGGCGCCTTGCCGCGGTAGCGGTCCAGCGTCTCGACGTCCGCCGAGACCGAGATCTTGTACGTGCCGCCGGACTTCGGCGTGCCGGACGAGGATGACGCGGACGAGGCGGGCGACTTCGTGTCGCCGGCGCCCGTTGCGGCGGGCTCGCTCGACGAGCAGCCGATGAGCGCCGCGCCCGCGAGGCCGAGGCCGCCGACGGCGGCACCACCAATCGCTCGGCGGCGCGAGATCGTCCAGGGTCGCTGCTGAGGCATGTGTGGTTCCCTCCTGTGTGCACGCCCACGACCCGTACGGGGCCGCCCCGAGGCGTTCGCTCGAACCAGAGCGAGTGTGCTTCGTATCAAATTACGTATGGCGTCGCGTGCCGTCTTTCACAAGTACCCCAGTTTTGTGATGAGTCGAGAGTAGAAACCCATCTCAAAACCATCGCAATCCGATATCGCTCCACGATTCTGTTGCGGGACGAGCGGTGGGGCCGGGCGTGTCGCACGGACGATCGAGGCCCGCCGTCGCCGGCGGGCCTCGATGTTCAGGGCAGCGGGAGCGGGGCTACCGGCCGACGCTGCTCCAGTCGAAGTCGGGCAGGTTGAAGAAGCGCTTAGCGTTACCGGAGAGGATCATCTCCTTCTCGGCATCCGTGAACGGAAGCGCAACCACCTGCCGCGCGCCGTACAGGGCGTCGCCACCGGGACGGCCGTCCGAGCCATACATGATCCGCTCCACGCCGACCTTCCGGAAGACGCGCACGGCCTGGCTCATGGGCAGGCAGGCGTGCCCGCCTGCCGGGTGGTGGTCGTCCACCAGCCCGGTCGACATGTCGAACCAGAGGTTGTCGCCGAACTGCCGTGCGAGGTCGATGCGGTCGTCCCACATCTCGTCCACGAGGTGGGCCATGATGAACTTGAGCCGGGGGAACGCCTTCAGCACCGGGATCCAGCCCAGCGGCTGACCGAACTCCTCGTTCCGGCTGTCGCTCAGGACGCCGAGGCCGAGCTCCTGGCACCGCTCGTACACCTGCATCATCAGCGCGTGGTCGGGGTGGTGGCCGTAGATGTCCGGGTGCACCTTCACCCCCTTCGCGCCCATCTCCACGCACCGCTCGAACTCGTCCAGCGTCTGCTCACCGAAGAGGACCGGGTCGATCATCATGTAGGTGATCAGTCGAGGCTCCGCGTTCTGCGCGGCGATCGACCAGTCGTTCAGGTCGCGCACGCGCTGGCGCATGTCCTCGCGCAGGTCCACGCGCGCCTTCGCGATCTCGTCCTCGGAGGCGCCCTGCTGGCGGGCGCGGCGGATGCGGGCCTCCACCATGCGCGGCGTGTCCATCACGTTCATCGTCGCGATGTACGAGACGCCGTTGGCGTTCATGTCCGGGATCATCCGGTCCGGGCTGCCCACGTACCACGAGTCCGGCCAGCCGGGCTCCGGGTAGACCTGCTTTTCCTGCTGCAGGTCGCGCACGAGGTGCGTGTGCATGTTCACGATCTCGATGAAGTCCGGCACGTCACATCCCTCCTCGCGGACGCCTGCCTCGGCGCGCGCCTCGCGCAGTCTAGAGCGGATCGCCGCTAGCGCACGGGCGCCGCGACCAGGCTGTCCCAGCGCTCCGCCGCCTGCGCCACGACCACGTCCACGTCCTCATCGAGGAGATATCGCTGCGTCGCCAGCCGCTCCGCCTCGACGCGCACGCGACCCAGGTAGTCGTCCCGGTCGCGGTAGCGCTCCTGCACGGCGGGCCGCGGGTCGCCCGTCACCTCGCGCGCGGCGGCGGTGACGGGGAACGGGACGGTGGAGCCGGTGAGCGGCATGATCTGGCCCGCGCCACCGGTCTGCTCATGGCGCGGGTTCCAGCCCATGAGCGTCGCCAGCGGTACCGAGACGTCCGGCAGCCGCACCCCGGCGACCTCGTTCCCGTCCGCGTCCACGCGCGAGACGATCGAGGGGTACGGGGCCTCCGTGCGCGGCGGGAGCACCGTGACGATGCGCGTCCCGTCCGGGCCGAAGTCCAGACGCGGCAGGCGCGCGAGCCGCTCCGCGACCGGGAGGGTGACCGGGGGCATCGCGCGGAACGCCTCGATCGCCTCGTCGCGCGGGACGGCGGTGCCGTCGGCGATGCGCGGCAGAGCGCTCGGGGGCGGCTCGACGCCGTCGCAGACCCACCGCTCGAGGTTCACGAGCGCGGCGCGGAGCAGCGTCCGGTAGTCGGTGGTGTTGAACAGGTGCGCGCCGCGGGCGGCGGGCTCCAGCGGCGAGGCGTCGGTCATCGGCAGCGTCGCGCCGCCGTGCTGCGAGCCGGCCATGAAGTACGCGCGCGTCTCCGGCGGCTCCGGCAGGTCGCGCGTCCCGCTGGGGTCGATGTGCAGCATGGCCGCGTCGCCGCGCCAGTACTCGGTCGCGGTGTTCGTCGCGACGATGCGCGGGACGCGCCCCGCCGCCCGGACGGCGTCGAGGAGGCCGGGGAGGCGCTGGCCGGTCAGCGGGTCCGTCGTCGGCTCGTAGGTGAACGGCGGGCAGTAGCCGGGTCCGTAGGGGCTGGTCAGCGAGGGCTGGCCGAAGCGCGTGTTGAACTCGCCCATGCGTCCACCCGCGATGTGGACGTGGAAGCCGTGGTACGCCGTCTCGCCGGCCTCGTCGGTGTTGAGGTCGCCGTGGATCAGCGTCCGCAGGAACCGCCCCGACTGCGAGCTTCCGAAGGCGAACGCGTGCGTCAGCCGTCCGCGCGCCGGGTTGTCCTCGGCCGTGGAGGTACGCAGGAAGGTGGCGGCGTCGCGGAAGGCGAGCAGGCCCGCGCCGACGACGGGGCTCGTGCTCGTGCGATAGACGATCTCGTAGAAGCAGCCCGGCTCGAAGCCGCCCTCCAGCGCCGCGCGGGTGGCATCCGGCACCATCCGGCCGTCCTCGACCCGGGCGAAGCGCCAGCGCGCGCGGTCGATCTCGCGGCGCGGGGCGTCCGCGTAGTCGCGGACGAACATCCGCGCGTCGGGCTGATCGAGGTCGGCGGCGGCGTACGGCTGGTGCGCGCGGTCCGACAGCAGCACGTCCGCCGCCGGCGCGTTCAACTCGTGCGTGACGGCGACCCAGCCCTCCAGCGGGCGACCGTCCTCCTGCGCAACGGGCGCCTCGAGGCCGAGCAGGCCGGTGGAACGCACGACGTCCCACTGCCAGCCGACGGCGGCGACCGTCCAGCCCCGACGCATCAGGAAGCCGTCCCCCGGCTGGATCGCCTGCGCGTCGCGCGGCGCGAGGTTATAGCCGACGAAGGTGCGACCGCCGCGGTTCACCACGTCCGCCAGCAGCCGCCCGTTCGCCTTCGCGCCGTCCACCGGCTGCAGCAGCGACAGGTCGCCCCGGAAGTGCACGAGTCCGCGTTCGTCGCGCGGCGCGCGGTCGAGGTCGACGATGCCCGCGTTCGCGGCGTGGAGCGGGTCGACGGCGTAGTGCAATACGCCGCGGATGTGCTCGTACGCCCCGGCGTCACCGAAGGCGACCCCACCCTCGTACGGCTCGCGCGACTGGATCTCGAAGCGGATGACGGCCACGGCACACCTCCCCGGCGACGGCTGGGACGGCGGCAGCATACTCCGGCGGCGCGCCCGGGCGGGCGCGCGGGGCTAGTGGTCGCGCAGGCTGAGCTTCATCCCCTCGTGCGAGGCGACGAAGCCGAGGTCGTCGTAGAAGCGGTGGGCGTCCACGCGGCGCTTGTCCGTGGTGAGCTGCAGCACGTCGCAGCCGCGCTCCCGGACGTGGTCGGCGATCCACGCGAAGATCGCGTGGCCGAGGCCCGTCCCGCGCCGCTCCGAGGTGATGCGGACCGCCTCCACCACGGCGCGCAGCGCGGCGCTGTGCGTGAGATACGGGATGTAGGTGAGCTGGAACGTGCCGACCGGCGTGCCTGCC
>JBFWQJ010000213.1:0-5362 GCA_050249515.1 Dehalococcoidia bacterium
CACGGGCCGCCCGTCCAGCGTCAGGACGCGGCCGTTCACCCACGTCGGCTCGCCCGGCGCGGTCGAGGTGTCCCCGCCCTCCGTCAGGTCGGCGCCGTTCGGCAGCTCGGGCGCGCCCTCAACGAAGAACGGTCCGAGGACGGTGGACTCCGTCGCCCCCTCCGGCACCCGGTGGTTCATCGCGTCCACCAGTGCCGACAGGCCGAGCACGTCCGACAGCAGGATCACCTCCTGCCGCGTGTCGTCGCTGATCTGGCCGGCGCGCGTCAGGAAGCGGATGCCGAGCATCCACTCCTCCTCGGTCAGCTCGACCTCGCGGGCGAAGGCGTGCAGGTGGCGGACGAGGGCGGCGAGGACGCGGCGGGCGCGCTCGTCGGGGACGGCGTCCAGGCGCTCGACGAAGGCCTCCGCCAGTCGTTCCTCGCTCAGGTCACGCATGGCCGGCTCCGTCCGTTGGTCGCGCTGGAGAGCGGATGGTAGCGCGCGGGCCGTGCCGTCGGGGGACGCTTATCGCGCTTGCGCGCTATTGCTACCATTCGCGGTAAGAGAGGCGGGGGATACCGTGCCGCACGATGAACGCCGCGTCGCCGAGGCGATCCGCGCCAGCGGCCGGCGCCTGACGATCCAGCGCGCCAAGATCCTCGAAGCGCTGCACCGGCTCCCCGGCCACAGCACCGCCGAGCAGATCCACGCCGCCGTCTGCGAGGACGAGCGCGATGTGGAGATGGCGCTCTCCACCGTCTACCGCAACCTCGACGCCCTCGCGGAGATGGGACTGGTCGCCGCGTTCGCGGACGGTGGCGGCGTGACGACGTACGAGTGGGCCGCGAGCGAGACGCCGCACCACCACCTGCTCTGCGAGGACTGCGGTCACAGCGAGGAAGTCGAACTGAAGTCGATCAGCGCCCTGAGCGCGGAGGTGCAGCAGGAGCATGGCTTCGCCATTGACCTGCGGCACCTGGCGATCCGCGGACACTGTGCCGGCTGCCGGCAGGAAAGCGAGCGTGCGACGTGATCTCCCTGACCCCCGTCGTCCTGCAGACCGCCACGGGGCCGGCGCTGCACATCCCGGACGGCTTCCTGAGCGCCCCGGTCTCCCTCGTCGGGTGGGCGCTGACGATCGGTGCGGTGGCAGTGGCGGCGCGGCGCGCGGAACGCACGATGAGCGACCGCGCGGTGCCGCTGATGGGCGTGATGGCGGCGTTCATCTTCGCGACGCAGATGATGAACTTCCCGGTGGCCGGCGGGACCTCCGGCCACCTCCTCGGCGGCGCGCTCGCCGCGATCCTGCTGGGCCCGTGGGCCGCGGTGATCGTGATGGCGGCGGTGGTCGGGCTGCAGGCGCTGCTGTTCCAGGACGGCGGGCTGGTGGTGATGGGCGCCAACATCTTCAACATGGGCGTCGTCACGATCGCTGTGGGCTGGGGCACGTTCCGTCTGCTCACGCCGATCGCAAGCGGCAGCGGGACCGGCTTCGTGGTCGCCGCGGCGGTCGCCGCGTGGCTGTCCGTGGAGGCCTCCGCGATCGTGACCGCGCTCCAGCTCGCCGCGTCCGGCACGTCCCCGCTCGGCGTCGCGCTGCCGGCGATGGCGGGCGTGCACGCGCTCATCGGCATCGGCGAGGGAGCGATCACCGCTGCCGCGCTGTCGTTCATCCGCATCACCAGCCCCGGCCTCGTCGCCGCGGCGCCGACCACCCCGGAGGCCGTCCGATGACCCCTGGCCAGCGCCGCTCTCTGTTGATCGCCGGTGTGGTGATCGCGTTCGGCATCGCCGCCGCCTCGGCGTTCCTCGCCTCCGGCAGCCCGGACGGCCTGGAGCGGGTCGCCGAGGACCTCGGCTTCCTCGAGACCGCGCGGGACGCGCCGTACAACGTGCTGCCCGACTACACCGTGCCGGGCCTGGGTGAGGGGCCGCTGTCGACGGCGGTCGCCGGGGTCATCGGCGTGCTGATCGTGACCGCGCTGTCGGTCGGCGCGGGGACGCTCCTCCGCCGGCGTCGAGGCCAGTAGCGGCGTGTCCGCGCTGGCCGGCTTCGCCGACCGCTACGTGGAGCGGGGCACCGCGGTGCACCGCGCCGACGCGCGCGTGAAGCTGCCGGCCGCGCTTGCCTACATCTTCGCGATCTCGCTGACGCACGAGGGCGCGTGGACCGTGCTGCTGCTGGTCGCCGCGCCGATCGCGCTGGTCGCGGCCTTCGCGCGACTGGGGCCGGTGTTCCTGCTGCGCCGCTCCATCCTCGCCCTGCCCTTCGTCGCCGCGGCCGTGCCGCTGGTGTTCACGCGCCCGGGCGAGGTGGTGTTCGTCCTGCCGGTGCTCGGCTGGGACGCCACGCGTGAGGGCGTCGTGGCGGTGCTCACGATCCTCGCGAAGTCGTGGCTGTCCGTGCTCGTCGCGGTGCTGCTCACGGCGACGACGCCGATGGTGGAGATGCTGCGCGCGCTGCGCACGCTGGGGCTGCCGCGCCTCCTGGTCGCCACGGTGTTCTTCACCTACCGCTACTTCTACGTCATCGGGGACGAGGCGGTCCGGCTGATGCGCGCGCGGGACAGCCGCAGCGCGGCGCTGCCGGGACGCCGCGCCGGCGGCACGGTCTGGTGGCGCGCGGGCGTCCTGGGCCACATGGTCGGTTCGCTCTTCGCGCGGTCCCTCGACCGCAGCGAGCGCGTCTACGCGGCGATGCAGGCGCGCGGCTACGCGGGCGACCTGCGCTTCCTGAGCACCCCCGCCGTCCGTGGCGTCGAGGTCGCCGTCGCGGCCGCCTTCGTCACCTACGGGTTCGCGGTCGAGCTCGCGGGGCGCCTCGCATGACCTCGCTCTTCGCGCCCGTGTCGCCCGAGGTGCCGGCGCTCGACATCGAGGCGCTGCGCTACGCGTACCCGGACGGGACGCCGGGCCTGCGCGATGTGTCGCTGCGCGTGGAGCAGGGCGAGCGCATCGCGCTGATCGGCCCGAACGGCGCGGGGAAGTCGACGTTCCTGCTCAACCTGAACGGCATCCTCCGCGCGCAGTCCGGGCGGGTGCGCGTGCTGGGCGAGGAACTGACCGAGGCGAGCGTGCGCTCGGTCCGCGCGAAGATCGGACTGCTCTTCTCCAACCCGGACGACCAGCTGTTCTCCCCCACCGTGCTGGACGACGTCGCGTACGGCCCGCTGCACATGGGCTTCGAGCGGGACGAGGTGCTGCGGCGCTCGCGGGAGGCGCTGGCCGCCGTGGGGATGGCGGAGTTCGAGGAGCGCGTGCCGCACCGCATGAGCCTGGGCCAGAAGAAGCGCGTCGCGATCGCGACCGTGCTGTCCATGGGCGCGCCGATCCTGCTGCTGGACGAGCCGACCGCGAGCCTCGACCCGATGTCGCGGCGGGGGCTGATCGAGCTGCTGGGGACGCTGCCGCTGACGATCGTCGTCGCGACGCACGACCTGGCGATGGTCGCCGACCTGCTGCCGCGCACTGTCGTGCTGGACGGCGGCCGCATCATCGACGACCGCCCGAGCGTCGAGGTGCTGAACGACGCGGCGTTGCTGTACGAGCACCAGCTGGAGCCGCTGTCGGCGCACGGCCACCCGCACGCGTAGCGGGGCGCCTCGGCGGTCGCGCTAGAGCATGCCCGACTGTTCGAGCGTGGTGCGCACGAGCATCTGGTGCAGGTGCGCGCGGCGCGACTCGGCCTGGTCCTGCTGGCCCATCTCGATCAGGATCGGCACGCACCCCTTGATCCACTGCCCCACCGAGAGCGACGAGGTGCCGCCGAAGGTGACGCCGTTGCCCGGCGCCCGGGTGGCGCTGGGCGTGGAGGTGGGGAAGACGCCGGGGCTGGGCGTGGGGCGCGGCGTGCTGGTGATCACCTTCACGCCGGGACGCGGCGTGGAGGCGCCCCGCATGTAGAACTCCTCGCGCGCGGTGATCTGCGCGTTCACCGCGCGGACCACGTCCGCCATGCGGTCCACGGTCGCCTCGGTCGCGCCGCCGCCGAGCGACATGGTCTGCCCGATGAACGCCGTGCCGCCATTCGCGCCGCGCTCGTTGTAGAAGACCCACGACTCGTGCAGGTCGAACAGCAGCTCCGGCTCGAACGCCCGGCCCGTCTCCACGATCGCGTTTGCGATCTGCTGGGCGGGCATCCCGGTCGCGTTGCCCGGGTAGGCGCGGTTGATGTCGCCGATCTCCGGCAGCGTCCGCTCGATGACCGCGGCGGCGCGCCAGTTCACGCGCGGCAGCACCAGCAGGCTGCCTCGGCTCACCTGCCAGTCCGCGATCCCCTCGGCCGCCAGCCACCCGCCCGGCTCGTTCCCGTGCACGCCGCCGAGGACCATGATCCGCGGCCCCGCGAGGCCGCTGTTGATCTCGATCCCCTCCACCTCGTACGGCGTGCCCTTCATCAGTGCCACGGGCACCCGGCCGCGCGGGGCGATCGGGCGGGGCGTGGGCGTGGGGCTCGGCGTCGGTGGAGGCGTCTCCGTGACGCGCGCCGCGACCGGCGCGGCCGACGGCTCCGCGGCGCGGGTGAGCGAGCAGCCCGCGAGGGCGGCCGCGCCCAGTCCGGAACCGGCAAGGGCGATGAATCGGCGACGGGAGACGCTCGACATGCGCGACATCGTAGCGAGTGCCCTCGCGGAAATCGTTAACTGATCGTGAGGCGGGGGCGGCGAGGGCGGCGGCCGGGCGCTAGAGCGTGCCGCCCTCCGGGGGCGCCTCAGGCAGCGCCCCGAGGAGCATCCCCGCGCCGACGGTGGCGTTCGTCTGCTCGTCGATCAGGATGAACGAGCCGGTGTGGCGGTTCTCGCGGTACGGATCGAAGAACAGCGGCTCCGTGGTGCGCAGCGTGACGCGCCCGATCTCGTTCAGCGCCAGCCCGTCCGCCTCAATGTCCTCGGCCAGCGTGTTGATCTCCAGCCGGGACAGGACACCGGTGACGATCGCGCGGGCGCTGTGCGTGGTGTGCTTGATCGCGAGGCGCGTCCCGGGCGCCAGCCGCGACCGCTCCGTCATCCAGCACACCCACGCCTCCACGTGCTGCGCGGACTCCGGCAGCCGGTCGATGCCGACGATCATGTTCCCGCGTGAGACGTCGATGTCGTCCGCGAGGCGGATCGTCACGGACATCGGCGGGGCCGCGGCGTCCACCGGGCCATCGAAGGTGTCGATGCCGGCGATGGTGCTGCGGCGGCCGCCGGGCAGCACGGCCACGGGGTCGCCGGTGCGGAAGACGCCGCCGGCCACCGTGCCGGCGTAGCCGCGGTAGTCGTGGAACTCCTCCCGCATGGGACGGATCACGTACTGCACCGGGAAGCGGCGGTCGTCCAGGTCCTCGTCCAGCGCGATCTCGACGTCCTCGAGGTGCTCCAGCAGCGCCTTGCCGCCG
>JBFWQJ010000214.1:0-5357 GCA_050249515.1 Dehalococcoidia bacterium
AGCACGACCGCGGTCGCCACCACGCAGGAGGCGAAGGTCACGCTCGGGTCGCTCTCGACCACCCTCACCGCCTCCGGGACCGCGGCCGCCGAGCAGTCCACCCCGCTCACGTTCACCACCGGCGGCCTCGTCACGGAGGTCCTCGTGCGCCTCGGGGACGAGGTGAAGCTGGGACAGCCGCTGGTGCGCGTGGACCAGCGCGAGGCGCAGCGCAAGGTGGAGACGGCGCAGGCGGCGCTGGTGCAGGCGCAGCTCCGGCTGCAGCAGCTGCTGGAGCCGAGTGCGGTGGACCGCACCGCCATGGAGCAGAGCGTGGTCAGCGCCCGCAACTCGCTGGAGGCGGCGCAGGCGGCCTACGCGAGTCTGGGGCGTCCCACGGCCTCCGAGCTGTTCAGCGCGGAGCAGGCCGTTGCGTCCGCGCGCGCCTCGCTCGACTCGGCGGAGAATAGCGTGACCACCTCGCGCTCCAGCCTCTACTCGTCGCAGAACACGTACTGCAAGCTGTGGCAGGAAACGCTGCTCGGCATCTGCACGCCGGACAAGCTGCCGATCAGTGATGAGTTCGTGGCGATGCTGGAGACGAGCATCGCGCGCGACCGCACGGTGCCCTCCGACAACCTCATCTCCGCGGTCACCAGCCTGCTCTCCGCGAACTCCTCGCACCGCAACGCGCTCGCCAACCGCGACAGCGCTGCCGCGTCGGTCGCCTCCGCCGAGCTGAAGCTGAAGGAACTCACCACCCCCACCGCCGAGGCGATCCGCAGCGCCCGCGCCAGCGTGGAGAACGCGCAGGCCTCGTACGACTCGGTGCTCGCGCGCGCGGCGGCGCTGGCGAACCCGACGCAGCTCGACCTGGCGGTGCAGCAGCAGGCGGTGCGCAGCGCCGAGATCTCGCTGCAGGAGGCGCGCGACGCGCTGGCGGACACCACGCTGGTCGCGCCGTTCAGCGGCAAGGCCGGTACCGTCTCCGCCGTCGTCGGCCAGCGCCTCGGCGCCGGGACGGCCGCGGTCGTCCTCGCCAACCCGGACGCGATCCGCCTGGACCTGACGATCGCTGAGACGGACCTGGTGAGCGTGAAGGCGGGCATGCTCGGCCTCGCCCGGTTCGACTCGATGCCGCGCAACGTCTACGTGGTGCGCGTCATGGGCGTGAGCGCGGTGCCCACCGTCACGCAGGGCGTGGTGACCTACCCCGTGCAGGCGGCGATCCTGCGCGGGAACGCGTTGAACGAGGTGCGTGACCAGATCCCGGCGCTCACGCGCGCCCTGACCAGCGGCGCGGCCGGCGCGCAGTTCGGCGCGGCCCTCGGCGGCGCCGGGGGCGCGGGCGGCGCGGGCGGTCCGGGCGCCGCTGCCGGCGGCGGTCAGCGCGGCCAGCGCACGCAGGGCGCGAGCGGGGCGTCGGGGGCCACCGGTGCCACGGGCGCGACCGGTGCGACCGGTGCCAGCGGTGCAACCGGGACACCGGGGCAGCGGGGGCCGGCGGCGGGATCGAGCGGCGCGACGGGTGGGAGCGGGCCTCGAGGCGCGAGCGGCGCCGGTGGCACCGGTGGCGGCTTCGGTGGCGGGGCGCTGGGTGCGCTCGCGAACGCGCCGCTCCCGGCGGCGGGCATGAACGCGTCCGTCACGCTGCTGGTGAGCGTCGTGGAGAACCAGTTGCTCGTGCCTTCGGGCGCGGTGCGGCGGCAGGGGAACCAGCAGTTCGTCTACACCCCGGCCACCACGCCCGGCGGACAGCCGGTGCAGAAGGCGGTGGTGACGGGCGGCACGGACGGCACGAACACCGCCATCACCAGCGGTCTGGCCGAGGGCGACACCGTCCTCCTCGGCGCGATCGGGACGGCGACGCCGACCGCGACGCGCACGAACACGGGCGGCGGCGGCTTCGGCGGCGGCCCCGGAGGCATCCGGTGATCGAGCTGCAGGACGTCGCGAAGACCTACGTCACGGGCGCGGGCCCGGTGTACGCGCTGCGCGGGGCGAACCTGCGGATCGAGCGCGGCGAGTTCGTGGCGATCATGGGCCAGTCCGGCTCGGGCAAGAGCACGATGATGAACATCCTCGGGCTCCTCGACCGGCCGACCAGCGGGCGCTACCTGCTGGAAGGGCAGGACGTGAGCGACCTGGACGCGGACGAGCGCGCGCGGCTGCGCGGGCACGAGTTCGGCTTCGTGTTCCAGTCGTACAACCTGATCCCGCGCCTGAGCGCGGTGGAGCAGGTGGAGCTGCCCCTGGTGTACCAGGGCGTCCCGAACCGCCGCGAGCGCGCGGCGCAGGCGCTGCTCCGTGTCGGCCTCGACGCGTCGTTCCACAAGCGCGGGCCGACGCAGCTCTCCGGCGGCCAGCAGCAGCGCGTCGCCATCGCCCGCTCCATCGTCGTGGAGCCGCGCGTCATGCTCGCGGACGAGCCGACCGGGGCGCTGGACACGGCGACCAGCGCCGAGGTGATGGCGCTCTTCCGCGAGCTGGTGGAGCAGCACGGGATCACGGTGATCATCGTGACGCACGAGCCCGACATCGCCGCGCTGACGGACCGCACGGTGCGCATGGTGGACGGCCAGATCGTCGAGGATGTGGCCCGACCGCACGAGCTCCCCGGGGAGGCGACGGCATGAGCGTGGGCGACGCGTTCCAGATCGCGGTGCGCGCGATCCTCGCGAACCGGCTGCGGAGCATCCTGACGACGCTCGGCCTGGTCATCGGCGTGACGTCGGTGATCGTGCTGATCGCCGTGGGACAGGGCGCGCAGGTGGGCGTCGCCTCGAGGATCCGCGGGCTGGGCACGGACCTGATCTTCGTGCAGCCGGGTCAGTCGAACGACCGCACGACGGGCGCCCGCCAGCAGGCCGCGTCGCTCACGAAGTCGGACTCTGACGCGATCCTCGCGGCGGGCATTCCCGGCATCGCCGGTGTCGCTCCGCAGATCTCGTTCAACTCGCAGCTGATCGCCGGCTCGAACAACAACCGGGGCCCGATCATCGGCACGACCCCGGAGTACCTCGAGGTGCGTTCCGCGTCGGTGGCGGAGGGGGACTTCATCACGGAAGCGGACGTGGATCGGCGCGCGTTGAACATGGTGCTCGGCTCCACGCTCGCGACGACCCTGTTCCCGGAGGGGAACGCGATCGGCCAGCAGGTGAGACTGGCGATCGGCGGTCAGCTCGGCTTCAACTTCCGCGTCGTCGGCGTCATGGCGCCCCGAGGCGGCGCGACCGACCAGGATTCGCAGGCGTTCGTGCCCGTGAGCACCATGCAGAGCCGCCTCCCGTTCACGCGCAACGCGACCGGCGAGATCGCCGTGAACCAGATCAGCATCCAGATGGCGCCGAAGGCGGATCAGGACGCCGTGAAGGCCGAGATCACCAACCTCCTCGTCACCCGGCACTCGGTCGCCACGCCGGACTTCACCGTGCAGAGCCAGAACGACCTGCTGGGCGCGGCGTCCGAGGTCAGCGCCACGCTCTCGATCCTCCTCGGCAGCGTCGCCGGCATCTCGCTGCTCGTCGGCGGCATCGGCGTGATGAACATCATGCTCGTGTCCGTCACGGAGCGGACGCGCGAGATCGGCATCCGCCGCGCGGTGGGCGCGCAGAGTCGCGACATCGTGCTGCAGTTCGTCACGGAGGCGCTCACGCTGAGCATCGGCGGCGGGCTGCTGGGCATGGCGCTCGGCGTCGGCATCGCGCTCGGGCTGGACGGCCGGCAGATCGCGGGGCAGGCGATGACCACGCTGATCCAGCCGTGGAGCATCATCGTCGCGTTCGCCGTGGCGGCCGGCGTCGGCCTCGCCAGCGGCTCCTACCCCGCGTTCCGTGCCACTGCGATCGACCCGATCGTCGCGCTGCGCAACGAGTAGCCTCGCGGCGCGCGCCGGGGCCTACGAGGCGCGCGGTAGCTCCGCGGCCTCGCGCGGCGCGGCGCGCCTCGGCCGGTCGACGCCGAGCATGAGCGCGCTGAAGCGCGGGAACAGCCGGTCCACGGCCACGACGAACGCGATCGACGCCGCCCCGCCGACGAGGAACAGCGAGCCGACGAGCTGCAGGTAGTCGCTGGCGAGCCACGTGTCGGAGATCAGCCGATCCGACAGCTCGCCGATGAAGTACGGCTTGTGCACGAGGTAGATGCCGAAGGCGTACGGCGCCAGTGCGCGGAAGGGCGCGAGGGCGACGCGACCCTCGCGGCTCCGGTCGAGTGCGCGGATCCCCGCCGGGTACACCACGAACCCGCACACGCCGAACAGGAACACCGTCACGCCGAAGTAGGAGTTCGGGTAGCCGGGCCCGAACTGGCCGATGACCACATAGGCTGCGGTCGTGACCGCCATGCCGGCCAGCGCCGCGAGGACCACGGGGCGCGGGAACCGCACGTCGCCCCTCGTCCGCCCCAGGTACAGACCGAACGTGTACGCGAACACCCAGACCAGCGGGTTGCGGTACGCGATCGACCACCAGAACCCCTCCACCGGGTTCGTGCGGTAGTAGACCATCATCGACAGGCTGACGAGGAAGGCGGCGGCGGTGAACCAGCCCAACCGGCGGTCGTCCAGGAAGCGCACCGGATACAGCGCCGCTGTGAGCATGAGCAGCACGACCACGTAGTAGAACTGCCCCGAGATGTCGAAGAGCGCGAACGCGCGGATCATCTCGTTCGTGAGCCCGCCCGCCAGCCACGCATCGAAGGCCAGCGCGCCGATCATCCAGAACGCCAGCGGCACGGCCAGGCGGCGCAGACGTGCCTCGATCAGCACGGAGAAGCCGGCGGACCGGTCGCGCGCGGCGAGGAAGCCGGACATGAACAGGAACACCGGCACGGCGGAGTTGGCGACCAGGTGCGTCAGGCGGAGAAACAGCAGTTCCTCGGGCGGTGTGCTGGACCACGGGCTGAAATAGGCGTGCAGGTACATCACGAACAGGATCGCGATGCCCCGGAGCGCGTCGAACTCCGCGATGCGGCCCGACGGGCGCGACGAGGTGGGCAGGGGTGACGGGGCGGGCAGCGGGGTCGCCAGGGAGACCTCTTCCAGCACGGCCGAGTGGTGTGATGCCCTGCCTTCGATCGTAGAGCGGCGCGTACGCAGCCGCATCCACCCGGGCGGCCGGGAGGCCTTGCAGAGCGGTTGCAGCTGACCTCGGACAGCCCGAACACAGACGGGGGGCCGGCAGTGCTGCCGGCCCCCCGTGTCCTCGTCCGTGCGGGCGGCGCTAGCCGGCGGTCGGCTTCGCGACCAGGAGCACCTGCACCGCCACCTGGTCCTGCACGGTGACGCTCGGCGTGTTCGGCGGGCTCATGTTGAAGTCCTTCCAGACGAAGGAGGACTTCCCGAGCACGTTCAGCGTCGTGCCGTCCAGGCGCGCCTC
>JBFWQJ010000215.1:0-5321 GCA_050249515.1 Dehalococcoidia bacterium
CGCCACGGGTGCCATGGAACACCACCGTTGGCCCCGGGCGCAGCGGCGCCGCCTCGAAGTTCGCGTTCCACGCGGTACGCGCCGCGCCCGGCTGGGGGGCGGCCTCATCGTCGCTCTGGTGCGCCGGCGTCGCGACGACGGCGCGCTCCGGCAGCGCGACCAGCTGCGCGAGCATCCCGTCGCGCGTGCCGCCGCCCAGCGCCTCCGCCGTGTACTCCGGCTGCACGTCGCCATCCACCCAGTTCGGGAAGAAGCACCCGGTCACGCGGTCGCCCACGGCGAAGCGCGTCGCTCCGGCGCCGGTCGCCACCACCTCGCCCGCGCCGTCCGACAGCGGGATGATCGCCTCGCGCGAACCGCGCGCCATCATCAGGTCGCGGTAGTTCAGCGACGTCGCGCGGACGCGGATCAGCACCTCGCCTGCGGCCGGCGTCGGGTCAGGCAGCTCCACGCGCTCGAGGCCCTCGACGCCCCCGCCCTTCGTCATCCGGTATGCCAGCATCGCCCGCTCCTCGCCGTCCCGCGCCCCGCGAATCGGGGCCGCTGCACGATAGCGCACGGCTGTGAGGTGGGAACCCGTCGCGGTCGTGTAACGTTGCAGTCGTATGGTTCGAGGTACGGCGGCTCTGTTCTGGGCGCTCCTGGCGCTGGCGTTGCTCGTCGCTGCGTGCGACGACCGGGCGCTGCCTGCCGCCACCCCGACGCCAAGCGTCACCGTGACCGCCACGGCAAGCCCGACCGTCCCGCCTCCGCCCACCCCCAGCCCGGTCGCGTCCGCCTCCACGGGCACGCCGACAGGCACGCCGACGCCCCGGCCGACCGTGGTCGCGCCGCCGCCCGTCGTCACTGCCGCCCCCACGAGCGCCCCGAGCCCCGCGCCCACCGCCACCGCGGCCCCGACCGGCACGCCCACGACGACGCCCGCGCCGGGCGGCACGAGCACCCCGACCGGGACTCCCACCGCCAGCCCCACCGGCACAGGCACGCCCACCGCCTCGCCCGGCCCGTCGCCCACGGGCACGCCGGCGGCGACCCCGGACGCGGTCGCGCACATCGTCGCCACCGTCGGCGTCCCGGTGCGCCTCGCGGAGGGCATCGTGGCGGACCTGCCGGGCGGGCGCACGCTCGCGCTGGTCGATGTCTCAGCGGACTCCCGCTGTCCCGCGAACGTGCAGTGTGTCTGGGCCGGCGAGGCGAACGTGCTCCTCGAATGGGTGACACCGGGTGACAGCCGCCGCCTGTCGGTGGTCGTCTCGCCCATGCGCGGCAGCACGACGACGCCCGACGGCGTCACGCTCCGCGTCCTCGAGCTCTCGCCCGCGACGCAGTCGGGCGCGACGATCCCGTCGTCCGACTACGTGGCGACCGTCGTGGTGGATCCGACCGGACAGCCCAGCTCCGGCAGCTACGGCAGCGTCACCGTGGGCCCGGCCTGCGCCGTGCAGCGCGAGGGCGTCCCCTGCCCCGACCGGCCGCTGGCCGCGACGCTGGTCTTCCGCAACGTCGCCGGCGGCGAGGCCGCCCGCACGCTCTCCGACGCGTCCGGCTTCTACGCCGTGTCCCTCCCCCCGGGGCGGTACACGATCGTCCCGTTCACCCCCGGCGGCGCCACCCTGCCCCGCGGCATCCCGCGTGAGGTCGAGGTCCCCCCGGGCGACTGGGAGCGCGCGGACGTGACGTACGACAGCGGGATTCGCTAGGCGCGGGCGCGTCCTCGGCGGGCACGGTACCCTCAGATCGGCACCCGATCCCGCCCCGCAACCACCGAGGAGCCCCGGATGGCCTCCGCCCCGGCCCCCACGCCCGACTTCGCGGCCGTGCTCGACGCATGGGGGCTGGCCGCCGCGCGCGTGTCGCCCCTCGACGGTGCGGAGGACCGCTGGCGCGTCGAGGACGCCGGAGAGCCGCTGGTGCTGCGCCGCTACGGCCCCGCCCGCTCTGCCGACGCGCTCGCCTACGAGCACGAGTTGCTCGCGTTCCTCGCCGAGCGCTCCTGGCCGGTGGCCGTGCCCGTGGCGACCTCCGGCGGGGCGACGAGCGTGGAGGCCGAGGGGGCGCGCTGGGCGGTGCTCCCGCTGCTCCCCGGTGCGCCGCCGCCGGACGAATCGATCTTCCTGCAGCGGCGGGGCGCGCTGCTCGCCCTCGTGCACGCCGACCTCGTGGACTGGCCGGGGCGCGTGCCCCGGGGCCGCGTGGACGACTTCGACGCCGCGGTGCGGCCGCATGGGCTCGCCTCCTTCGAGGCGCTGCTGGCGCGCGTCCACGCCGTCGACCCGATGCGCGCGAACATGCTCGCCGTGCTCCGCGCGCGGGTGGAGGAGCAACTCGCGGCGTACGGCTACGCCGACCTCGCGCCGCTCCCGCTGTGGGGCGCCTGCACCTCCGAGCACGTGCTGTTCGACGGCAACGACGTCACCGGGCTGATCGATGTCGCGGAGGCGCAGGCGGACTCGCGCGCCGTGGACATCGCACAGAGCCTGCTCGCCGACACCCGGAGCATCGGCTGGCGGATCATCCGCTGGGTCGCCGGCTACTCCGCGCACGCGAATCCGCCGCTCACCGAGCAGGAGGCGGACCTCGTCCCCGTGGCGATGGCCGCGCTGATGCTCTCCCGCACCGCCGGGACCCTCGCCGCCCGCGCCGCCGAGGGCCTCGACGCCGCGGTGCTGGCGATCGTCGACGAGGCGCTCACCGTGGAGGCGAACGAGGACGACCTGCGGCAGGTGATCCGGACCGCCGCACGCCTCGCTCCCGTCTAGCGACCCAGCGCATCCCCCGGCGCGCCTCGGTTGTCCGTGCCCGCTCGCGGCGGCACGCTACAGGCGGACGCGTGGAAGGCGGCAGCAGTGACCCGGACCGACGAGCAGCCCCCGCCCTCCTGGCAGCCGCAGGCGACGGAGCCGGACGACTCCGAGCGCCTGTTCCTGGAGGGCCCGCACGAGCGCTGGTGGGAGCTGCTGCGCATCTTCCGGATCGGCTGGGAGTTCCTGCGCGGCTTCCGCCGGCTGCACTTCCTCGGACCGTGCGTCACCGTCTTCGGCTCCGCGCGCGTGCCGGATGGCCACCCGCACTACGCCCTGGGCCGCAGCGTCGGCGCCGGGCTCGCGCGGGCGGGGTTCACCGTGATGACCGGCGGCGGACCCGGGGTGATGGAGGCCGCGAACCGCGGCGCGCGCGAGGCGGGCGGGCTGTCCGTCGGCTGCAACATCGACCTGCCGGAAGAGCAGGAGCCGAACCGCTACCTCGACACCTTCGTGCAGTTCCACTACTTCTTCGTGCGCAAGGTCATGCTCGTGAAGTACTCGTACGCGTTCGTGGTGCTGCCGGGCGGCTTCGGCACGCTGGACGAGGTGTTCGAGACGGCGACGCTGATCCAGACGGGCAAGATCCGCGACTTCCCGATCGTGCTCATGGGCACGGAGTTCTGGGCGCCGATGGTCGACTTCCTCGCGCGGACCATGCTCGCGGACGGCAAGATCCGCCAGTCCGACATCGACCGGCTGACGCTCACCGACTCCGTGGAGGAGGCCGTCGCGATCATCCGCGAGGCGGCGACCACGCGCTTCGGGCTGACCTACGCCCGCCGCCGCCGTGCCCGCCGCTGGTGGCTGTTCGAGTAGCCCGCCGACCCGGCGCGGCTACTCGGGCTTGCGGCCCCAGAAGAGGATGCGCTTGAACGGGTACAGGAACGGCCCGGTGTCGCCCATCTCCTGCAGCAGCCGCTCCTCGTACCGCTCCACGTACTTCGGGTAGAGGTCCGCCGGCAGGTGCTCGCGGTAGGAGGAGAGCACGGAGCCCTTCACCCACTCCACGATGCCGCGGGGCGACTCCATCTCGAACGTGTACCACTCCGTGCGGACGCGCTGCGGGCGGAAGCCCAGCTGCGTGTACAGCATGTCCATGTAGAACTCCGGCTCGCGCACCGGGTCGGCGCGCGTCCAGCCGCCGAGGGCGCTGGCGAAGGGCTCCTCGCGCGCGATCATCGCGGGGAGCTGGTGGCCGATGTGCCAGCCGTTGTGCGGGATCTGCACCGCCAGTTGGCCGCCGGGCCGGACCATCCCCGCGATCTTCGGGAACAGCGTCTCGTGCCCCAGGATCCACTGCAGCGCCGCGTTGGAGAACACGAGGTCGAACGCCTCGTGGTACTTCTCGGCGGCGTCCAGGATGTCGATCTGCTCGTAGCGCATGCCGGGGAGCGTGTGCTTCGCGCTCTCCGCGAGCATCGTCGGCGAGGAGTCGAACCCCACCGTCTCGCTCGCCTGGAGCTCCTCGTGCAGCCACTTCGTCAGCTCGCCGGTGCCGCAGCCGAGGTCGGCGACGCGCATGCCGGGCTGCGGCTGCACCATCCCCGCGAGGTCGTAGAACGGCAGGCTCCGCTCGTCGCGGTAACGCCCGTACTGTCCGGGCTGCCACCCCGTGCCGCGGCTGACTGACTGCTCGACCATCCCGGGCTCCTCGTCCTGCGCCGGAGGGCGCCCGGACGGGCGGCACGGCCGGCACAGGGTACGGCAGCGGTCGAGGCCGGGCCACCGCCCGCCCGGAGACCTGAAGTCGGCCCGACATCTCCGGGTCACGCTCCTCGGTATAGGATGCGACCCTGCCTGATCGACACACGGTCGGCGGGCGTGGATGACGGAGGCCGGCATGGCGGACGGGCACGAGGCGCGCTGGGCGTGGATGCGCGAGCACACCCCGGTGACGAAGCAGTACATCTACCTGAACGCCGGCTTCTGCGGCGCGCGCACCCTCGAGGTCTCGGACGCGATGAAGCGCCGGATCGACCTGGAGATGGAGATCGGCCCCACCACGAAGGCGTCGATGGATGAGCGGGCCGACCTCGGCAAGCGGCTGCGCGCTGCGACGGCGCGCATGATGGGCGCCGACCCGGACGAGATCGCGATCACCGGCAACACCACGGAGGGCGTGAACATCGGCGTGAACGGCGTCGCCCTGCAGGCGGGCGACCGCGTCGTGACCACGAACATCGAGCACGGCGGCGGCATGATCCCCGCCTACTGGACGCGCCGCCGCTACGGGACGGAGGTCGCGATCGTCCCGATCGAGCACGACAACGGCTCCGGCGAAATGATCGAGCGCTTCGACCAGGCGATCGACGACCGCACGAAGCTGGTGATCCTCTCCGAGATCTCCTACGCCAGCGGCCAGGTGCTCCCGCTCGCGGAGATCACCCGCCTCGCCCACGCGCGGGGCGCGACGGTGGTGGTGGACGGCGCGCAGACCGGCGGCCACATCCCGATCGACGCGCACGCCCTGGGCGTGGACGTCTACGCGATCCCCTCGCACAAGTGGCTCTGCGGACC
>JBFWQJ010000216.1:0-5238 GCA_050249515.1 Dehalococcoidia bacterium
GACGCGCTGCGCGCGCGTCTGACGCCGGGCGACGTGGTGCTGGTCAAGGGCTCCCACGCACTCGGGCTCGAACAGGTCGTGGCCGCACTCGCCGGCTCGCAGGAGGCACCTCGATGATCCACGCGCTGCTGATTGGTGGTGCGGCCTTCCTGCTGTCGCTGGTCCTCGGCCGGCCGACGGTCGCCTGGCTGCGGTCGAAGAAGCTCGGGAAGTCGATCTCCGAGTACGCGCCGACCACGCACTCGGTGAAGGCAGGCACGCCGACGATGGGGGGCATCTTCATCTGGGCGACGGTCGCGCTGATGACGCTCTTCACCAACCTCCTCGTCTTCCGCAACGGCACCGTCCGCCTGGAGCACGAGTCGATGCTGCTGCCGCTGCTGGTGGTGGTGAGCACGGTCGCGATCGGCGTGTGGGACGACTTCGGGACGCTGGTCGGCGGCAGCGGGCGGCGCGGACTGACATGGCGGCTGAAGTTCGGGCTGACCGCGATCCTCGGCGTCATCGTCGCGGCGGCGATGTACTGGGGGCTGCAGGCGGAGAGCGTGAACATCCCGTGGGCGGGCCAGGTCCCCCTGGGCCCGGTCTACCTGCTGATCGCGTTCCTCGTCTTCTTCTCCACCACCAGCGCGGTGGCGATCACGGACGGGCTGGACGGGCTGCTGGCAGGGACGGCGGCGTTCGCGTTCGGGGCGTACGCGGTGATCGCGTTCCTGCAGGGGCAGACGTTCCTCGCGGTGTTCTCGTTCACGGTGACGGGGGCGCTGCTGGGGTTCCTCTGGTACAACGCGCACCCCGCGGCGGTCTTTATGGGCGACACCGGCGCCCTGCCCCTGGGCGCGGCGCTGGCCACGGTGGCGCTGATGACCGGGCACTGGCTGCTGCTGCCCGTGATCGGCGTCGTGTTCGTCGCCGAGGCGCTCTCCGACGTCATCCAGATCGCCTACTTCAAGACCACCGGGGGCCGGCGGCTGTTCCGGAAGACCCCCCTGCACCACCACCTGGAACTGCTCGGCTGGAGCGAGCCGCAGGTGGTGATGCGTCTCTACCTGTTCGGCATGGCGGGGGCGATGGTCGGCATCGCGCTCGCACTGTCGGTCTGAGTCGGGCTGATTCGATGGCGTGCCCCACGAGGCGGCCCGGCTCCAGTAGCGCTCTAGATATGCAACGTGGTACAAACTGTGGATTAACAACGGCTCACCCGCTATGACAGATATGCAGAATCTGCTGGAGGCGCGTGTGACGGTGGTCGGGTTGGGGATCGAGGGCATCGATCTCGTGCGCTTCCTCACGTCTGAGGGCGCCCGGGTCACCGTGTCCGACGCCCGCCCCCCGGAGCAGCTCACCGAGCAACTCGCCGCCATCGAGGGCACAGGCGCACAGCTCTCCCTCGGCGCGAACCGCGTCGAGGACTGCGCCGACGCAGATGCCGTTTATGTCTCGCAAGGTGTCCCCGCCGCCCTCCCCGCGCTCCGCGCCGCCGAGGCCAACGGCGTCCCCATCTCCTCGATGCTCGAGCTGTTCCTCGACCGCTGTCCCGCGCCGGTCGCCGGGATCACCGGCTCCGCCGGCAAGACCACGACCACCTCGCTCGTTGGCGCGATGCTCGAGGCCTCGGGCGTCGACCATGTCGTCGGCGGGAACATCGGCGTCGGGCTGCTGTCGCTGCTGCCGGGCATCTCCCCGACCACGAAGGTCGTGGTGGAGATGTCGCACACGCAGCTCTCCCGGGTCGCGCGCAGCCCGGAGCTGGCCTGCGTGACCAACGTCACGCCGAACCACCTCGACCAGTTCTCCTGGGACGACTACGTCGACCTCAAGCGGCGCGTGTTCAAGTACCAGCGCCCGGAGGACCGCGCCGTCTTCAACTACGACGACCCCGTGGCCCGCTCGTTCATGGACGAGGCGCCGGGCCACGTCTACGCGACCTCCCGCACGCAGGCGATCCCCGGCGACGGCGCGATGCTCGACGGCGACCGCATTGTCCGCGTGGACGGCGGCGCGGCGACCACCGTGCTGCGCCGCGACGAGATCCGCCTCCGCGGCGAGCACAACGTCGAGAACGTGCTCTCCGCCGTGGCCGTGGCCGGCCTCCTCGGCGTGCCGGACGAGGCTTCGGCAGCGGCGGTGCGCACCTTCACCGGCGTGCAGCACCGGCTGGAGCCGGTGGCCACGATCAACGGTGTCCAGTACGTGAACGACTCCATCGCCACGGCGCCGGAGCGGACGCTCGCCGGGATGCACGCGTTCACCGAGCCGCTGGTGCTGCTCCTGGGCGGCCGCGACAAGAACCTGCCGACGCGCGTGCTGGGCGAGGAAGCCGTCCGGCGCTGCCGCGCCGTCATCACCTTCGGCGAGGCGTCCGACCTCTACGCCTCCGCGATCCGCGCGGCCGAGGGCAGCGAGCGCGTGACGCTCCGCCAGGTCGAGGACGTCCCCGCGGCCGTCGCCGCCGCGGCGCAGCTGGCGCAGCCCGGCGACGTGGTGCTGTTCTCCCCCGCCGGCACCTCGTTCGACGCGTACCGGAACTTCGAGGCGCGCGGCCGCCACTTCCGCGAGTCCGTGCGTGCGCTGGAGGCCCGCTGATGCGCAGCGCCGGCACCCAGCCCCGCCCGCAGTCCGCGCCCATGAAGCGCTCGCCCGGCCATGCGCCGGACTACCTGCTGCTGACCGCTGTGATCATGCTCTGCGTGATCGGACTGATCGCCGTCTACTCCGCCTCGTACGCGCTCGGCGCCGCGGAGTTCAAGGACGCCAACTACTTCGTGAAGAAGCAGGCGTTCGCGTTCGTCCTCGGCCTGATCGGCATGACCATCGCCGCGATGATCGACTACCGCATCCTGATGCGGCTCAGCCCGCTGATCATGTTCGTGTCGCTGGTCGGGCTGGCGCTGGTGCTGGTCCCCGGCATCGGGCGCGAGCAGAACGGCGCCTCCTCGTGGATCGCGCTCGGGCCGCTGCCGCCGCTCCAGCCGTCCGAGTTCGCCAAGCTCGCGGTGCTCATCTACCTGTCCGCCTGGCTCGCGGCGAAGCGCGACGTGCTGCACGACCTGGCGCTGGGCGTCATCCCGTTCGTCAGCATGGTCGGCATCGTCGGCGCGCTGATCATCCTCGAGCCGGACGTCGGCACCGCGCTGATCGTCGCGGCGATCACGGGGACGCTGTTCTTCATCGCCGGCGCGCGGCTGGTCCACGTGATCACGCTCGCGGCCAGCGGTCTGCTCATGCTCGCGGTGCTCATCCTCAGCGGCGGCTACCGCATGGACCGCATCACCGCGTTCACCTCCGCCGAGTCCGACCCGACCGGCGTGGGGTTCCACGCGCTCCAGCTGATGGTGGCGTTCGGCTCCGGCGGCTTCGGCGGGCTGGGCCTCGGCGTCTCGCGCCAGAAGTTCTTCTACGTCCCTGGGGCTCACACGGACGGCATCCTCGCGATCATCGGCGAGGAGCTCGGGTACATCGGCGTGTTCCTCGTGATGTCGCTGATCCTCGTGCTGCTCTACCGCGGGTGGGTGGCCGTGCGGGACGCCGCGGACCCGTTCGGTTCGCTGCTCGCCGTCGGCATCCTCGCGTGGATCGCCTTCCAGTCGCTCGTGAACATCGGCGGGGTGACGCGGCTGATGCCGCTCACGGGCATCCCGCTGCCGCTGATCTCGTACGGCGGCACCTCGCTCATCGCGACCATGGCCGCGCTCGGCGTCCTGCTCTCCGTGACGCGCTACACGCAGACCGAGAGCGCGCCGTCCGAGGCGCCCGCCCGCCCGGCGACGCCCGGGACGAAGCGCGCGCTCCCCGGCTTCCGCCGCCCCAGCTCCTCGATCGGAGGTGCGCGATGAAGTTCGCGCTCGCCGGCGGAGGGACGGGTGGCCACGCGTACCCGGCGATCGCCGTCGCCGAGCGCCTGCGCGAGGTCGAGGGCACGGAACTCGTGTACTACGGCACGGAGAAGGGCCCCGAGCGCTCCGTGGCGGAGGGCGCCCGCATCCCCTACCGCGCCGTACCCGCCAGCCAGGTGCGTGGCCGCTCCCCGATCCGCCTCGCGACGGGCCTCGCCCGCCTGTGGAGCGGGACGCGCGTCGCCGCCCGCCTGCTGGCGGAGGACCGCCCGGCCGCCGTCTTCGCCACCGGTGGCTATGCCGCCGCGCCGGTCGGCCGCGCCGCGCGAGGCGCCGGCATCCCGCTGGTCGTGTTCCTCCCGGACGTGCACCCCGGCTGGGCGGTGCGCTTCCTCGCCCGGTACGCCTCGAAGATCGCGTGCTCCGTGGAGGGCTCGCTCGCGTCGCTGCCGAAGGGGCGGACGGTCGTGACCGGCTACCCGGTGCGCCGCCAGTTCGTGGACGCCACGCGCGAGGAAGGCATCGCGCGGTTCGGGCTCGACCCGGCGCTGAAGACGGTGCTCGTCGCCGGCGGCTCGCTCGGCGCGCACCAGATCAACCTCGCCGTCGCCGCCTCCCTGCGCACGCTGCTGGAGCGGGCGCAGGTCATCCACGTCTCCGGCGTGGACGAGGAGCACTGGCTCCAGCGCGAGCGCGAGCGCCTGCCGGAGTGGATGCGCGGCCGCTACCACCTGCACGCCTACACGGAGGAGATGGCGTACGCGATGCGCGCGGCGGACCTGGCCGTGACGCGCGCGGGCGCCTCGACGCTCGGCGAACTGCCGGTCGCCGGGCTGCCGGCGATCGTGATCCCCGGCGGCTTCTCGGACCAGCACCTGAACGCGGACTACCTCGCCCGCCAGGGCGCGGCCGTGATGCTGCCGACCGCGCGGCTGGATGACCTGCAGTCGACCGTCCTCGACCTGCTTGCCGACGACGCGCGCCGCGAGGCGATGGCGGCGGCGATGCGCGGGCTGGCGCGCCCGGACGCCGCCGGCGCGCTCGCGCAGCTGCTGAGGGAGGTGGCCGCATGATCGGCCTGAAGCCTCGTCAGCGGAACGGCAACGGCAACGGGAACGGCCACGGCATCCCGCACCGCGTGCACCTGGTGGGCGCAGGCGGCGTCCACATGTCCGCGATCGGGCAGGTCCTCCGCGCCCGCGGGCACGAGGTGACCGGCTCCGACCTCGCCGCCTCCGACTACACGGAGCGCCTGGTGCGCGCCGGGGCGGAGATCTTCATCGGCCCGCATGACGGCGCCCACATCGGCGACGCGCAGCTCGTCGTCGCGACGGCGGCGGCGAAGCCGGACAACCCGGAGCTGGTGGCGGCGCGCGCCCGGGGCGTGCCGGTGATGCTGCGC
>JBFWQJ010000217.1:0-5231 GCA_050249515.1 Dehalococcoidia bacterium
TCGCCGGCGCCGGCGCGCTCCTCGTGTTCACGTCGCTCATGATCCCCGCGTGGCGCGCGACCCGCGTCACGGTGCTGGTGTTCAAGCGCGGCGCCGCGCGTCCCCGCCCCACGCCCCTCCTGCTCCGCTACTACGTCGATGTCCTCGCCGTCGGCATCGTCGCGCTGGCGTTCTGGCGACTGTCGCGGGAGAACTCGCTCTTCTCGCACTCACTCCTCGGCGACGCGCAGGTGGACCCGTTCCTCCTCGCGACCCCCGCCGTGTTCATGGTGACGGTGGGCGTCGTGTTCCTGCGGCTGTTCCCGCTGGTGATGCGCGGCATCGGCTGGCTGGTCGGCAAGACGAAGAGCGTCGCGGTGCTCATCGGCGTGCGGTCGCTGGTGCGCAACCCCACGCACTACGCGCGCCTCATCCTGCTGCTCATGTTCGCCACCGGCGTCGGCATGTTCGGCGCGACGTTCTCCGCCACGCTGGACCAGTCGTACGAGGAGCGCGCCGGCTACGCCGTGGGCGCAGACGTGCGCGCGGAGGGCATCGCGATGCCCGGCTTCGCCGGCGAGGCGCCGTTCCTCGCGCGGATCGAACGCGTCCCCGCCGACGCGCGCACGGCGCTCACGCGGATCGACGGCTCGCTGACCAGCGGCACGCGCATTGAGAGCGTCGAGTTCGTCGGCATCGACCCCGCCACGTTCGACGACGTGGCGTTCTTCCGCGACGACTTCGCGGACGACGACCTGCGCCGCGTGCTCTCGACGCTGGCGGGCAACGGCGCCCGCCCGGCCTCGGGCGCGCCGCTCCCCGCGGACGCCCGGCAGCTGGGCGTCTGGGTGCGCATGAGCGACATCCGCGGCCGCGTCGTCCTCGGCGTCACGCTCCGCGACGCGGCGGGGCGCATGTCCACGCGCCAGCTGGGCGAGGCGCGCCCGGACGACCCCGCCACGAAGGCGTGGACGTTCTTCAGCGCCGACCTCCAGCAGCCGCGCACGCTCACCGGCGGGCCGATCCGCGATGCGCAGGCGACGCCGCCGTTCGAGCTCGTCGCGACGTTCGTGCGCCCGATCGGCGGGATCGCGAACCAGCGGGGCGTGGTGGAGATCGGCCCCGCGCTCGCCACTGCCGCCACGCCGCGCCCGCCCGCCGACCCCGCGCGCGCGACCGCCGGCCTCGACAGCGGCCCCGAGGCGTGGCGCGACGCCGTGCTGGTGCGCGACTTCACCGCGCCCGGCTTCGAGGCGATCCAGGGCACGCGGCCGGTCACGCTCCCGGACGTGATGCGCGTGACGCCGGAGGGCCCGCCGGGCTTCGCCGCGGCCGTCCGCTACGAGTGGCAGGACGCCGGCATCTCCCCGCCGCTGCGCGGCCTCCGCCCCGTCGCGGACGCGGCCACCGCCCTCATCTATCTCGACGCCGCGACCGCGCGCGACCTCGAGGTGCGCCGCGGCGACGCGGTGCAGATGAGCGTCGCCGGGCGGTCGGTGAACGCGGAGGTCGCCGGCATCCTGGACTACTTCCCCACGTTCCAGCCGGGCGGCACGCGCGGCCTCGTCGTCCTCGACCAGTCGCGCCTGAGCACGGCGGTGAACAGCGCGATCCCGGACCAGCCCGTCGGACCGAACGAGGCCTGGTTCGCCACGCGCCAGAGCGGCGCGACGCGCGACGGCCTGAAGCCGCTCGCGCCGCGTACGATCAGCACGCTGGATGAGGTGCGCGCGGTGCAGCAGGACGACCCGCTGATCGCGGCGGGCTGGGCGGGGATCCTCGCGATCGCGTTCGGCGCCGTGCTGCTGCTCTCCGCGATCGGGTTCATCGTCTACTCGTACCTCACGGCGCAGCAGCGGGCGCTGGAGTTCGCGATCCTGCGGACGCTCGGCTTCTCGAAGCCGCAGATCTTCTCCGTCGTGCTGTTCGAGCACCTCTTCGTCATCGTCGCGGGGATGGGGCTCGGCACTGGCGTGGGGCTCCGCGTGGGCCGGCTGATGCTCGCGTTCCTCGGCGTGGACGAGCAGGGCGGCCAGGTGGTGCCGCCCTTCGTCCAGCGCGTCTCCTGGACGGAGGTGTTCGTGGTCTGGGGGATTCTGGGTACAGTGTTCGTCGCCACGATCGCCGCGGTCGTCGCGCTCTACTTCCGGCTGGCCGTGAGCCGCGCGCTCCGGATCGGGGACGTCTAGCGATGCAGTACCGCCCGCCGAGCACGCAGGCACCGAGCATGCAGGGCGCGCTGCGCATGCAGGGCGCCGTCGGCGCGCCCGCCGCCCGGGACGAGGCGCCCGCGCCGCCCTACATCCACTGCGAGGACCTGTTCAAGATCTACAAGACGGACGACCTGGAGGTCGTCGCGCTGCGCGGCCTGGACCTGCGCGTGGCGCGCGGCGAGATGATGGCGATCGTCGGCGCGTCCGGCTCCGGCAAGTCGACGCTGCTGAACATCCTTGCCGGCCTGGACCAGCCCTCCGCCGGCCGGGTCATGGTGGGCGAGCGCGACCTGCTCACCACCGACGAGGACGACCTGGTGCGCTACCGGCGCGTGGAGGTGGGATTCGTCTGGCAGCAGACCGGCCGCAACCTGATCCCCTACCTCACCGCCGAGCAGAACGTGGAAGTCCCGATGATCCTCGAGGGCCGTCCGCGCGCCGAGGCCCGCGCGCGCGCTGCAGCGCTGCTGGAGCAGGTCGGCCTGGGCGAGAAGCGGCGGCGCAAGCCGAACGAGATGTCCGGCGGCGAGCAGCAGCGCGTCGCGATCGCGGTCGCGCTGGCGAACGACCCGCCGCTGCTGCTGGCGGACGAGCCGACCGGCGAGCTGGACAGCGCGACCGCCGACGAGGTGTTCGCCGTGCTGCGCGCGCTGAACGCCGACCTGGGCGTGACGATCGTGATCGTGACGCACGACCGTCAGATCACGCAGCGCGTCGACCGCGTCGTCGCCATGCGCGACGGCCGCACCAGCACGGAGCTCGTGCGCCACGTCCAGTTCGCCCGCGGCACCGAGGCGAGCGTGGACGAGTTCGCCGTCGTCGACCGCAGCGGCCGCCTGCAGATCCCGCGCGACTACCTCGACCGGCTCGACATCGGCGCCCGCGCGCGCGTCGAGCTTGCCGGCGACCACGTGGAGGTGCGTCCGGAGCACGAGGCGGACGGGCGACGTCCCTCGTGAGTGCCATGCCCACCGCCGGCGCGCCCGGCAGCGGCCCCATCGTCGTCGCGGAGCACCTCGTGCGCGTCTTCCGCGGCGGCGGCGGCCAGGTCACCGCGGTCAACGACGTCTCGCTCACGGTGCCGCGCGGCGAGTTCCTCGCGGTGATCGGGCGCTCGGGCTCCGGCAAGACCACGCTCCTCAACATCATCGCGGGCCTCGACACGCCGGATTCCGGCTCGATCGTCGTGGATGGCCGCGAGGTGTCCGCCTTCAACGACGCGGAGATGACGGACTTCCGCCGGCACACCGTGGGCTTCGTGTTCCAGTCGTTCGGCCTGCTGCCGCTGCTTTCCGCCGCGGAGAACATCGAGCTCGCGCTGCGCATCGCGGGCGCGGGCATCCGCGAGCGCACCGAGCGGACGCGCGAGCTGCTGCGCCTCGTGGGCCTCACGGAGCGCGCGAGCCACCGGCCGTACGAGATGTCGGGCGGCGAGCAGCAGCGGGTCGCGGTCGCGCGCGCCCTCGCGAACTCGCCGCGTCTGATCATCGCGGACGAGCCGACGGGCGAGCTGGACAGCACCACCGGCGCGCAGATCTTCGAGCTGCTGCGCGGCGTGGCCGCGGAGGGCGTCACGGTGATCGCCGCGACGCACGACCCGTTCGTGATGCAGCACGCCGACCGGGTCCTCGAGATGTCGGACGGCCACCTGCTGCCGGAGGGCCAGGGCGCGCTCGTCGCGGAGCATCGCCCCTCGCACGCCGGCGCGACGGCCCCCGCGCCGCTGCCGCCGCTGCACGTCCCCCCCGCGCACCCGCCGCGCCGTTAGCGCGCCTCTGGCGCACCTCCGCCGCGCCCCTACACTGGCGTCCATGCCCATCGTCCACGTCATCTGCGCGACGCTGAAGCCGGACGCCGCCGAGGAGGCCGTGGCGCACGCGATCGCGCTGGGACGCGCGCTGCCGCAGGCGCACGGCGTCCGCCACGCGGTCCTCGGGCGCAGCGCGGACCGCCTCGTCGCCGTCACCTGGCTCGAGGGCCGCGAGGCGCTGGAACCGTTCGCGGCCTCGCCCGTGCACATGGCGTTCATCATGCGCGGCCTCGCCCCCTGCATCGCCGGGATGTGGAGCGCCGCGGTGGAGAGTGACGCCGCCCCGCCCGCCGCGGCGGTCGCGCTCTGGGTCTTCGCGCTGCGCTCCGTGGAGACGCTGTTCGAGTGGCAGGTGCGCGACCTGCTGGGCTCCGTGGCCGCGCTGCCCGGCGCCGCCGCCGCCGGCCCCACCGTCGAGGAGCGCGAGCGCTACCGCGCCGGCGGCGTCGTGTGCCTCGACGCGCCGGACGTCGCGGCCTTCGACGCCGCGCTGCGAGGCGCGCGGGACGGCTGGGGCGCGCTTGCGGAGGCACTCGTGGAGGCGAAAGTCGAGGTGATTCCCCTACGCCACGAGGGCGACAGCGCCGCCGCCCCGGCGCACGATCGGTAGATGAAGGAGACCCCGCCCCCCTTCCATTCGCGCCGCCGGACCCGCACGCGCCCGGCGCACCGCCGCACGCCGGTCGAGCCGGGCCCCGACCTCGGGCGGTTCCGCAGCCGCCTCTCCCGCACCTCGGTCATCCTCGCCGCCTTCATCGCGATCGTCGGGCTCGGCACAGCCGCCGTCCGCCAGTCCTCGCGCGAGGCGACGCCCCCCTCTCCGCCGCCGGCCGTTGCCTCGGCGGGCGCGCCCACGAGCGGCCCCGCGGGCGGCCCTGCCGGCGCGGTCCCCGTCGCCGTGACGCGGGTCATCGACGGCGACACGCTCGACGTGCGCGCGGCGGAGACGGAGCTGCGCGTGCGCCTCTACGGCGTGGACACGCCCGAGCGCGGCGAGGCCTGCTACGGCGAGGCCACCGCCCGACTCCGCACGCTCGCCGGCGACCGGGTGCTGCTCCTCGCGGATGCGCGGACGCAGGACCGCTACGGACGCGAGTTGCGTGATGTCTTTACTACCGACGGCCGATCGATCGACGCCGCCCTCGTCACGGAGGGCCTGGCGCTCGCGTGGCGCGAGGACGGGAGCCGCCGCGCGGAACTGATCGCCGCCGAGGAGGCCGCGCGCACAT
>JBFWQJ010000218.1:0-5229 GCA_050249515.1 Dehalococcoidia bacterium
GGAGACCACGTAGTCCTGCACATGCGTGGAGCGCATGGGCGAGTAGGCGCTCTTCGGGTCCCACACCTGGCCGTACAGGCCCCACGCCTTCGTCCCCGTGCGCGCCACGCGCTGGTGCAGCTCGGAGCCGTACATCTTGTTCACGGACGCTTCGTAGTTCGGGACGATGCCGCGGCTGTTCATGCTGACGATGCGCAGCGCGAAGTTGTACAGCACCTCCGCCTCGATCGCGCGGTCCGCGAACTCCAGCCGCACCGCGCCCAGGTCCGGCCGCACGAAGTGCTTGGAGGCGCCCTGCATCTGGTCCAGCTGGTCGTAGAGCCCGCGCCGGTACTGGATCGCGAGGCCGACGCCGGAGCGCTCGAAGTCGAGCAGCGTCATGCCCACGTACCAGCCGCGGTTCTCCTCGCCCACCATGTTCTTCGCCGGGACGCGCACGTCCTCGAAGAACGTCTCGTTGAACGGGTGCTTCCCCGCCATGTCGATGATCGGGCGGAGGTTCAGGCCCGGCGTCTTGAGGTCGATCATCATGAAGGAGATGCCGCGGTGCTTCGGCGCCTCCGGGTCGGTGCGGACCAGCGCGAACAGCCAGTCCGCGAAGTGCGCGCCGCTGGTCCAGATCTTCTGGCCGTTGATCACCCACTCGTCCCCGTCGCGCACGGCGCGCGTCTGGAGCGACGCGAGGTCGGACCCGGAGCCCGGCTCCGAGTAGCCCTGCGCCCATGCCACCTCGCCCGACAGGATGCGCGGCAGGTGCTCCGCCCGCTGCTCCTCCGTCCCGTGGACGATGAGCGTCGGCCCGAGCATGGAGACGCCCATGCCGCCCACCGCGGGGGCGTCCGCCTGCGCCATCTCAGCGTTGAAGATGAACTGCTCCATGTAGGAGAGACCGGCGCCGCCGTACTGCTTCGGCCAGGCGGGGGCGATCCAGCCGTGCTCCGCCAGCGCGTCCGCCCACGCCTTCGCGGCCTCGCGCGCCTCCGGGTCGTCCGACTTGCGGTCCGCCTGCCAGCCCGCCGTCTCCTCCACGCTGTCCGCGCCCTCGCTGTCGCGGTAGTGCGCCGGGAGGCGGTCCCTGATGAACTGCTGCACCTGCGCGCGGAACGCCGCCTGCTCGGGAGTGTCGCCCCAGTCCATGCCGTCCTCCGAAGTGCCGCCGAGGCGGCTGTGCGGGCGCCTCGATCGCGCCGTCCGAACCTACCGCGAACTATCGAGGGAACGCCCGCGCGGGTCAACGAGCGTGCCGATACCGGAGGCCTCCCGGGGCCGTCCGATCGTGGTCATGACCTTGACCCGCTGCCCGGCGCGGAAAATGATGAGACAGATCACATGCGGGTGCGTGTGACGGTTTCGTTATGGTAGGTTACGCGCATGTCGTGGCGCTCCCTGTTCCAGCCCGCCACCGAGAAGGAGGACCCCATGCGCTTCGGCCGCAGGGATGATGACGGTCGTGCCAGCGAGGTGGTCCCCGCCTCGCGCTCAGCGGTCGAGGTGGCTCCCCAGCCGGTGATCCCCTCCAAGCGGCTCCAGCGCGTCGCGGAGCACTTCCACACCCAGGCCGAGCTCCTTGCCACCATGCGCCAGGAGTTCGAGTCCGAGATGGAGCCGCTGCACGAACTGCTGGTCCACCAGGCCCAGACGATGCAGCGCATGCTCGCCAACCTCGAGGAGCGCCTGCGCCCCCTGAACGAGTACGCCGACGGCGAAGAGGCCAACCTCGACGCCCTCGAGCACCGCATGAACGAGTCGGGCTCCGACCATGTCGCCCGCTCCTTCGCGGAGTACCTCGCCGACCAGCGCGCGCGCATCGCCGGCACCCGGCAGCAGATCGACCAGCAGCGCCTGCCGTTCCTCCAGTACGGCGAGGAGCAGCGCGACACCGTGGAGGTGGCGCTCTCGCGCTTCGACGCCGACATGGAGGCGCTGGAGCAGAACCTGGCGGAGCAGCGCAAGGTCATGCTGCGGATGCTGGACTCCATGCGCTCGGAGACCTTCACCGCGGTGAAGGAGTTCCTGATGTCGCGTCAGGAGGCGCTCAACGCTCTCGCGTCGTCCGGCTCCACCGACCCGTCCGAGATCGGCCGCTCCGTGCAGCAGCTCCGCCGCGCACTGGAGCCGATGGCGGACTCGCCGCAGGTGCGCCCCGTGCTGGAGCGCGTGGACCAGGCGGACCGCCGCCTCGTCTCCGCCGCCCCCGCCTCTACGCGCCCGCGCATGGTCCCGCCGGTCGACACCCCGCCGCTGCGGGACCTGTCGCCGGACGACAACGACGGGGACGAGGCGACCGCGTAGCGCCCTCGCCCCTCGCGAGCAGCACCGAGCCCCCGCCGGTCTCCAGCATCGGAGCATCGCGCGGGGGCTCTTCGTGTCCGGCCCCTCGGCGCATCGAGGTGTCGAGGTGGGCGAGCGCGGCGGCCCATCCCCCTGCCCCCTTCCCGGCGCGGGAAGGGGGATGAGAAGCGAGGGCTTCGCCCTCGCGCTCCCCCGGGACTCGCGGCTCGCTCCGATCGCGCGAGCGGATATCAGAGACCAGCGGGATCACGGGGCGAATCGCGAGGCGTTCCGCGCCCCTCTCCCCGTTTCGGGGAGAAGGATGGGGTGGGGCGCCCCGCTCCCCGCCGTTTACTCCCGCGGCGGCTCGCCGAGGATGTGGCCGCGCGAGAGGTCGAGGAGCGTCTCGGGCGCGACCTCGAGTTCGAGGCCGGTGATGTCGAGGGCGCGGCCCTCCTCGACCTCGCGCTTCAGCGCCTCCAGGCGCTCCTCCCGCTTCTCGCGGGCGTCCTTCGTCAGCTCCAGCTCCTCCTGCAGGCGCTCGCGGAGCACGCGCTCCGGCGCCTCGGACGCGCCGGGGACGCGCGCCTCCACCACGCGCGAGAGGAACGAGTACCGCGTGCCGCCGAGGTAGTGGAGCGGGCGTGTCTCCTCCGGGCCCAGCAGCCAGCCGTCATCGAACGCCTCGGGGTCGACCTGCACCGCGCTCACCAGCGCGACGAACAGCGTGTGGTCGCCGAGCGGGAACACCTCGACCACGGTGCACTCCACCCACGCCGCGCAGGCTGCGAGGAGCGGCGCGGTCACCTTCCGCGGCCCGAACGTCTCCAGCTGTGTCGCATCGATCTTGTCGACGCGATCGCCGTGCAACGAGCCGAGGTACTGGACGTGATGCAGCAGGGGCCGCGTGGGGAAGTTGAGGGCGAACTCGCCGGAGTGACGGATCAACTCCGCCGTGTGGCGCGACTGCTCGACGGCGATCGCGACCATCGGCGGGTCGGCGGAGACGGGCATGTGCCAGGCCAGCGGCATCACGTTGGTGCGGCCACGCCAGGCCGAGGTGACCAGTGCGACCGGCCCGCCCAGCAGCAGCCGCGCGGCGGACGCCTTCGGGCGCTCCTCAACGTGCTCGGGGGCGGGGCGCAGGAGGGGGTCGTTGCTCACGATGGCGAGTATAGGGGCACCATCGCGGGCCACGACCCCCGTCCGGCGATCATCGGCGCCCGGCGCTAGTCGCGGCGGAGCCGGTTCACCGAGGCGCTGCGCGCCAGCTGCGCCTCCGCCGGAGTCAGTGCCTGGTGGCACGCGTCACAGACGAACGAGCTCGCCCGGTCCTCGTGCCCCATGTCCTCCGCGCTGTCCCATCGAGGGGTCATGGCGACGTGCGCGCACGCCGCGTGTTCCGATGCGTCCGGCTGAGTGTGGTGACGGTCGTCGCTGGTGCGGCGGCCAAACAATCGATCCAGCATGGGAACTCCTTCCTGTCCGCATAGCCGGGTCCAAGGGTAGGTGCCCGCGCCCGGCAAAAGTACGCATGTAATCATCATGCAACGCCGAGGATGCATCCCGAAATCGGCGCAACGCGCCCGCGTATCGGGGCCCGGACCACCGGGGGGGAATGACGGCCGCCTGCCGTGTGCTATAATTCGGTCGTTGGCGAAATACCGAACAGTACCGCCGAGGCGGGACCGGGGCAGGCATGGCGATCGACGAGGTCTTCCGCGCGCTGAGCGACCCGACGCGTCGTGCCGTGGTGCGGCTGCTCCGCGAGGAGGGGCCGCTGACGGCGGGCGAGATCGCGGACCGCTTCGACCTGGCGAAGTCCACCATGTCCGGCCACTTCGCCGTGCTGAGGCAGGCGGGGCTGGTGGTGGTGGAGCGGCAGGGCGCGCGCCTGGTCTACGGCCTCAGCCTTTCGGTCTTCGAGGAGACGGTGGACGCCGTGATGGAACTGCTGGGCGGCGCGAAGGTGCGTCCGGCGAAGCGGGAGCGATCGCGATGAGCGCAACGAACGGCTCGAGGTCGGACGGGGGCGCGCTCCTGCGCCACGAGTGGCCGCACTGGCTGGTGCTCCTCGGCATGTTCGGCGCGTCCGCCTGGGCGTGGGGCCGCGTCACGCCGCCGATCCCCACGCACTGGAACATCCGCGGCGAGGTGGACGGCTACGGCGGCCGCTTCGAGGGCCTGCTGCTCGTCCCGCTGATCGCCGCCGGGCTCTACGTCATGCTCCTCGTCCTGCCGCGGATCGACCCGGGCCGCGCGAACTACGCCAGCTTCGCCGGGCCCTACGCGGTCCTGCGGTACGCGCTCACGGTGATGATGGCGGGCATGCACGGGCTGCTCCTGGCCACCGCGCTGGGCTACCCCGTGGACATGGGGCGCTGGATCCCGGTCGGCGTGGGCGCGCTGCTGGTGCTGCTCGGGAACATCCTGGGGAAGGTGCGCCCCAACTACTTCGTGGGGATCCGCACGCCGTGGACGCTGGCCAGCGCGCGGTCGTGGGAGAAGACGCACCGGCTGGGCGGGCGGCTGTTCGTGCTCGGGGGCGCGGGGATGATCGTCGCGGCGCTCGTGCGGCAGCCGTGGGTCTTCGTCGTCATGGGCGTGTACGGCGCGGTCGCGCTGGTGTGGATGTTCGCCTACTCCTGGCGGGAGTGGCGCGCGGACACGGACCGTGTCCCCGTCACCGGTACCCGACCCGCGTCCGAGGAGCGCTAGCGGCCGGGCTGGCGGATCAGGCGGCGTCCGGACACCTCGGTCGGCAGGTACTCGCGGCCGCAGTCGTGGCAGACGAAGCCCATCGCCTGCGCGTCGTCCTCCATCACCTGTGGGCCGCGCCAGCGCGGCATCAGCGTGTGATCGAGGCACTCGCGCAGCGGGCGCTGGCGGCGCGTCTCCCGGTAGGTGGGCTTCACGGCGCCGAAGATCGCGGACAGCACGGACATGGGCGGCTCCCTG
>JBFWQJ010000219.1:0-5200 GCA_050249515.1 Dehalococcoidia bacterium
GGACACCGGAGCGGTCGCCCCCGCCGCCCGAGGCGGCCCGCGCGGCGGCCGGCGCGACGGCGTCCAGCGCGAGCTTGCCGGCGAGCTGCGCGACGATCGTCTGGGAGAGTCGCTGGCCGATGCCGGGGAGCTGCTGGATCGCCTTCACGTCCTCCGCCTCGATCCACCCGGCGATCTCGGAGACGGGGAACGTGAGCGCACGCACCGCCTTCACCGGGCCGACGTCCGGCACCTCGATGAACTTGCGGAAGAAGTCGCGCGCGGCGAGGTCCGGGAAGCCGATGAGCAGCGGCTGCGGGCTGCGCTCCGAGACGTGGTAGTAGGTAAAGATCTGCGTGTCCGCCTCGCCCTGCACGGACTCGATCCACTCAGCGGCGAAGGCGGGGATGCGCACCTCGTAGGACACGCCCTGCACCTCGATCCACGCGGTGGAGGTGGCGTCGTCCCAGTGCGTCACGGTGCCCCGGAGCGCGGCGATCATCGGGGCATCATCGGCGCGCCAGCGCGATCTCCATGCGGGCGTCCGCGAGGCGCGCGAGGGCGATCGCAGCGGCGTCCGTGACGTCCGCGGGCCCGTCCACCTCCGTCAGCCCGAGGGCGATGAGCACCATCTGCGCGACCTGCTGCTTCGGCGCGCCGCCCCAGCCCGTGACGGACTCCTTCACGGAAGCGGGCGGGAACTCGTAGACCGGCAGGCCGGCGGTCGCCGCGGCCACCATCACGGCGGCGCGCGCCTCGCCGATCGCCATCGCGCTGCGGACGTTCTCCTGCACGAACTGCTGCTCGATCGCGACCTCGTGCGGCTGGTACTCGGCGATCAGCGCGCGGGTGGCGTCGAAGATGCGCGCCAGGCGGTCGGCGCGCGCGACCTTCGCCGTGGACTTCACGGTGCCGTGCGTGACCAGCGTGCCGCCCTGCCCGCGCTCATCGACGATCGCGTAACCGGTGACGGCGAGGCCCGGGTCGATGCCGAGGACCCGGAGGGGCAGTGCCGCGGACCGCGGGTCAGCCATCTCGCCTCCGGCCGACCGGATGCGGCTGCGGAGCCGTTAGCCCGCCGCCGCCTCCAGAACCTCGTCGTCGATCTCCGCGTTGGAGTAGACGCGCGACACGTCGTCCAGGTCCTCCAGCCAGTCGAAGAGCTTGAGCGCGGTGAGCGCGTGCTTCTCGTCCAGGTGGACCTTGTTCTGCGGCACCTTCGCGGGCTCCGCGCTCTCGATCGTGAAGCCGGCCTCCTCGAGGGCGGCGCGGACGGTGTGCAGGTCGCTCGGCTCGGTGTAGACCTCGACCAGCCCCTCGGAGACGTCGACGTCGAGGGCGCCGGCCTCGATCGCGGCGAGCTGCACCTCGTCGGAGTCGGACTTCGAGGTGTCGACGGCGATCACGCCGCGGTTGTCGAACTGCCACGACACCGCGCCGTTGTCCGCCAGCGTCCCGCCGTTGCGCGAGAACGCCATGCGCAGGTCGGCAACCGTGCGGTTCTTGTTGTCGGTGATGACCTGCACGATGACCGCGGTGCCGCCCGGGCCGTAGCCCTCGTACTGGATCTCCTGCAGCAGGTCCGCGTCGCCGCCGCCGGTGGCGCGCTCGATCGCGCGCTTCACGTTGTCGTTCGGCATGTTCGCCTGCTTCGCCTTCTGGATGGCGAGGCGGAGCGAAGGGTTCATCTCAGGGTTCGGGTCGCCGTTCCGCGCCGCCATCGTGATGTCACGGGCGATCTTCGTGAACGCCTGCCCCTTCTTCGCGTCGGTGGCAGCCTTCTTGTGCTTGATGGACGACCATTTGGAGTGACCGGACACGCTGTCTCCCCCTGCAACCCCGAACCTGACGACGGCGCGCAACGCAGCCGCCCCAGGAGGGCACGCAGCGCGCGCGGACCATGTTCATGCTAACAGTGTTGGCGCGCACCCGGAACGGGCCTGCCCCGCGTCGCCTCGGCTCCGCTACGGCTCCAGCAGCGTGTTGTCGATGAGCCGTGTGGCGCCGAAGCGCACCGCCAGCGACAGCAGCGCGGGCGCCTCCACCGGCCCCGCGACCTCCTGCAGCGTCCCCTGGTCCGCCAGCGACACGTAGTCGATCGCCGCGAGCGGCTCCGCCTCGATCTCCTCGCGCACGCGGCGGCGGAGGGTGTCCGCGTCGCGCACGCCGTCCGCCCAGAGCGCCTCGGCGGCGCGGAGCCCGCGGGAGAGCGAGAGCGCCTGGGTGCGCTCCTCCGGCGAGAGGTAGACGTTGCGAGACGAAAGCGCGAGGCCGTCCGCCTCGCGGACGATCGGGCAGCCGACCACCTCGATCGGGAAGCGCAGGTCGTGGGCGAGCCGCTTCAGCACCATCAGCTGCTGCGCGTCCTTCTGCCCGAAGTAGCCCCGGTCCGCCTGCGCGATCGCCCAGAGCTTCGTCACGACCGTCGCGACGCCGTCGAAGTGGCCCGGCCGCGCGGCGCCCTCGAGGATCCGCGAGAGGGGCCCCACGCTGACCGTGGTCTCTGCGCCCGCCGGATACATCTCCTCGACGCTCGGCGCGAAGACGATGTCGACGCCCTCCGCCTCGCAGATCGCGAAGTCGCGCGCCTCGTCGCGGGGGTAGCGCGAGAAGTCCTCGTTCGGGCCGAACTGCGTCGGGTTCACGAAGATCGTCGTCACCACGGTGCCGCACTCGGCGCGGGCGCGGCGCATCAGCGACCGGTGGCCCTCGTGCAGGTAGCCCATCGTCGGGACGAGGCCGAGGAGCCCCGGCTGCCCGGCAGGAGTGGCGGCGAGACGGGCCGCGCGGAGCGCGCGGTACTCGGCAACGGTGCGGGCGACTTGCATGCGTGTGACGTCGAGTTGCGCGAGGCTACTCGCTGCGCGTCGGCGCGTCCTCCAGGTCGCGAAGCACGCGCTCCGCCTCGCTCATGTCCTGCTCCGCGGAGGGCGTCATGGAGCGGATCAGTTCCAGCGCGTGCTCGTCCATGTAGAAGGACTCCGCCGCCGCCGGGAATGAGCCCGCCTCCACCGCCTCGCGGTACTCGGTCATCGCCTGGCGCGTCGCCGCGCCGATCTCGGCGAAGCGGCGCGCGTGCTTCGGGCGGATGTCGTCGTACATGCCGAGGATGTCGTGGACGACCTGCACCTGGCCGGAGCAGAACGGCCCCGCGCCGATGCCGATGGTCGGGACGTCGACGCGCTGCGTGATCATGTGGGCCAGCGCCGTGGGCACCAGCTCCAGCACGATCGCGTACGCGCCGGCCTCGGCCAGCGCCTTCGCGTCCTGGATCAGATGCACCGCCTCCCGCGGGGTCTTCCCCTGCACGCGGAAGCCACCGAACGCGTTCACGGACTGCGGCGTCAGGCCGATGTGCCCCATGACGGGGATGCCGGCCTGCACCAGGTGACGGACCGTTTCCGCCGAGCGCTCGCCGCCCTCGAGCTTCACGGAGCCGCACCCGGTCTCCTGCATGATGCGCGTCGCGTTGCGGAGCGCGTCCTGCCAGCCGGACTGGTACGAGCCGAACGGCATGTCGACGACCACGTGGGCGCGCTGCGCGCCTCGGACGACGGCCTTGCCGTGGTGGATCATGTCGTCCACGGTGACCGGCACGGTGGAGTCGTAGCCGAGCACGACCATGCCCAGCGAGTCGCCCACCAGGAGGATCGGGATGCCCGCCGCGTCCGCCGCCTTCGCGGTCGGGTAGTCGTAGGCGGTGAGCATGGTGATCGGCTTGCCCTGCTCGCGCATGCGCTGCAGGTCCACGATGTTGATGGCCCGGTTGCTCGGCTTCACGGACATCTGGGAGCCTCCGTCTCGGTCACGCAATGGATCCAAGCGGTCAACGGCTGAGTGTCGTTCGGTCTGGCTGTGCCTCGGTTTGATGCGCTGCCATTCTGGTCAGCGGTCGCCCTCAGTATAGAAAAGCCGGGGGGCAAGTCAACGCTGGCGGGCCCCCGTGGGGCGCGGCCTCGGTCGTCCGCGCCGGCGGGCCGAGGCGGCCCACTCCCCGGCCGACGGCACCCCGGCGAGGCCGGTCGCGGCGCGCACCCCGGCGACCACCGCCCGCTCGATGACCAGCGCGCACATCGCCTCGATCGAGGGCACCTCGTCCGGTTCCACGGGCTGCTCGCCGGTGGCCAGGGCGAAGATCACATCGCCGTCGCCGCGGGTGTGGACGGGCCAGATCGCGCGGGCGAAGCCGTCATGCGCGACGGTGGCGATGCGGTTCACCTGCGTCTTGGTGAGCGCAGCGTTCGTCGCCACCACGGCGATCGTGGTGTTCTCCGGCTGCGGCTCGCGCCGCCGCCCCCGCCCCGTCCGCAGCAGCCCGTCGATGTCGAGGAAGCCGGCGCCGTCCGCGCGGGGTCCCGCGATCACCTCGCCGGTGCGCGCGTCGCGGACGCCGCCGATCGCGTTCACGGCCGCAACCGCGCCGACGACGACGCCCGTGTCGAGGCGCTCGCTGGCGCTGCCGAGACCGCCCTTCAGCGCGCGCTCGGGCCCGGCCAGCTTCGCGACGGTGGCGCCCGTCCCGGCGCCCACCGAGCCCTGCGGGACACGCCCGCCGGACGCGCGGCTCACCGCCTTCCGCCCGGCCTCGGCGTCCGGCCAGTGCAGCCGCCCCACGCCGAGGTCGAAGAGGATCGCGCTGGGGACGATGGGGACGCGGGCGCGGCCGACCTGCAGCCCCACCCCCTGCTCCGCGAGCGCGTGCATGACGCCCGTCGCCGCCTCCAGCCCGAAGGCGGAGCCGCCCGACAGGACGACGGCGTGGACCTCCTCGACGAGGTTGCCGGGACGCAGGAGGTCGGTCTCACGGGTGCCGGGCGCGGCCCCGCGCACGTCAACGCCGCCCACGGTGCCGGGGGGGCAGAGGATGACCGTGCAGCCGGTGGCGGCGCGGCGGTCGGTCCAGTGACCGACACGAATGCCTCGGACGTCAGTGATCGCGTCGTGCCAGGCGGGCACGCGCGGGCGCTACCCCGCGGCCTGCGCGGCGACGAGGACGCGGGACGGGGCGACCTGCTCCACGACCTCGAGCACGCGGCGCATGTACGCGTCGGGCTGCTCCAGGTACGCGGTCGCGTGGCCGCTGCGGTCGGGGAGCACCCACACCTGGTCGCGGCCGTCCAGCGAAGCGGCGGCGAGGTTGAGCGCGTGAGCGACCGGGACGCGCTCGTCGCCCTCGTTGTGCACCAGCAGGACGGGGGCGGTCACCTGCGCGATCGACAGA
>JBFWQJ010000220.1:0-5144 GCA_050249515.1 Dehalococcoidia bacterium
CTGCCCCCGCACCCGATGCTCTGCGTGCCCCCGGCCGGGGCCTCGTGCGCTACTTGGTCTTCCAGGAGTGGACGATCCACTCCGCGCCCGGCGGGTACACGCCGGGGTGGAAGTCGCGCAGCTTGGAGTTGAACGAGCCGAAGCCCGTGGCGTAGGGCACCGGCGCCATCGCCAGCACCTCGTCGGCCAGGTAGTTCTGGATCTTCCGCGACTTCTCCACCGCTTCCTTCTCGTCGAGGGTGGCGCGGAGGTCGTTCATCATCTCGGTGACCTTTGGGTCATCGATGCCGGAGCCGTTGCGCGTGCCGCCCTTCACGTACGGCGCGAACAGGTTCTCCATCCAGAACGGCAGGAAGTAGCCGACGGTGCACATGTCCTCGTACTTATTGTTGTAGGAGGACGGCAGGAAGATGGAGTAGTCCTCCGTCTTCACGTTGACGTTGATGCCCAGGTTCTCCTTCCAGGCCTTCTGGTAGAACTCGGCCTGCACGCCGCCCAGGTTGCCGTTCGGCGAGAAGTAGAACTCCACGTTCGGGCTCGGCTTGCCCGCCGCGTCCCACAGCTTCGCCGCCTCCTTCGGGTCGTACGCGAACGAGTCGGTCTTCTTGACCTCCTCGGAGGTCAGCGCCCACTTGCCGAAGCCCACGGGGACGATGCCGCTCCAGACGCCCGCGCCCTGCATGGTGTTGGCGATGAGCGCGTCGCGGTCGATCGCCTTCGACATCGCGCGGCGGGCGCGGATGTCCTTCCACTTCGGGTTGCGGAGGTTCCAGTTCAGGTTGCCCACGCCGGTGACCGGGTACGGGTACAGCGTGGCGTTCGCGCCCTCGACGGTCTTCGCCGCGGAGGGGCTGAGGCGCGCCTGCACGAAGTCGATCTGCCCGGTCTTCAGTCCGGCGTTCCGCGTCGCGGCGTCCGTGATCACCTTGAACAGGAACTTGTTGTAGTAGACGCGGTCGGCGTCGATGAAGTCCGGGTTCTTCTTCAGGTTGGAGCCCTCCTTCTGGAGGTACTCCTCGTGGATGAACGGGCCGGGACCAACGGCGTTGGTCTTCATCGCGCCGTCCTTCTCGCCGAGCTCCATCGGGTGGATCAGCGAGGACTCCGCGGCGACGGCCCAGAAGAAGTACGCGGACGGACCGTTGAGCTTGAATACGGCTGTGTACTTGTCCGGCGTCTCGATTGACTTGATGTCGGCGAAGCGGCCCTTGAACGTACTCTTGGTGTTCGTCATGTAGCGGTTGATCGCGTACTTGACGTCCTCCGAGGTGAACTCGCGGCCGTTCAGCGGCGCAATGTTCTGGTACTTCACGCCCTTGCGGATCTTGAAGGTGACGGTGGCGCCGCCGTCTGCCGCCTCGAAGCTGTCGACGGCGTAGGAGGGCACCCACTTGGTGTCCGCCTGCGCCTCCGGCGTCACACCGTCCAGGTTGTTGCGCAGCGGGTTCAGCAGGCGCGGGTAGACGAGGCCGATGCGCTCCGGGACGGTGTAGACCTGCGCGTCCAGCGGCTCCAGGCTCACGGCGTCGCGGGTCTGACCCATGACGAACGCCTCGCTCACGTTCGGCTTCTGGCCGGCCGCGGCGCCGCCGCCGGACGTGCCGGCTGCGGGGCTGCTGCCGCCGCTCGCCCCTCCGCCGCTGCTGTCGCCGCCGCCGCTGCCGCAGCCGATGAGCGCCGCACCGGCCAGGCCGGCGCCCCCGACGGCCGCGCCGCGCAGCAGGGAGCGTCGATTCATCGTCCAGCGTTGCCAGTACCCACGAGTCTCGTCGGTGTTCACAGTCCCCTCCTCGGTGGTGGATCGCCGACCGACGCCCGAATTCCCCGCAGGCGGCGGTCGGGACGATCTCCATGCATCTCGTGTTACGATATCGTGGCACGATATAGAAGTCTGGCGGTTGTACGCCCGACCCGGGAGGGTGTCAATCCCAGAAGCGTGTCGGACGAGTGTCCGCACGTGCGTCCATGATGGGGATTGGCCGGCGTCCGCTGCCCCGCGGCACGCGACCGACCGCGACGACCTGCGGCGCCGAGGCGAAGAAGTCCGGCCGTCGCCCGAACGCCCGCGCCTGCTCGGCGCTCGCGACGCACGCCCATGCGCCGAGGTTGCGCGGCGGCACGTGGTGCTCGAGGCATGGGCGCCGCCCCGCCGCGCTACGACTCCACGCTAGCGCGGGCACGTCCGCTCGGCTTCGCCGGGGAACTCTGGCACGGGACGCGCATCCGCGTCCGCGCGCGAGGTGGCGGCGCCGTTCGCGTCGATGTCGTCGATGAGCCACGCCATCTCCGCGATCTCGCGGCGCTGCGCCTCGATGATCTGCACGGCGAGGTCGCAGACCCGCGGGTCGGTGATCTCGGACTGCTCGCTCGTCAGGATCGCGATCGAGTGGTGGGGGATCATCGCGCTCATGTACGAGGTGTCCTGCACCGTCGTCTGGCTGCGCACCAGGAACAGCGCGACCGCGAACGCGAGGATGCTCCCGCCGATGATCGCGACGTTGATCCGCGTGTCGCGGTACATGCCGAGCATGAAGCCCAGCATGATCCCCGCCATGGCGGCGCCCATGATCAGCGCCATGTAGACGCGGGTCTCGCTCCAGCGGATGTGGTCCCAGGCGTAGGTGTTCAGGTACATGAGCCCGAACATCACGACCGTCGAGGTCGCGATCATCGCGGCGAAGCGCAGATAGCTCATGCGCATCGCACTCATGCCCATGCCCCCGCCGGACTCGTGCTCGCCGTCCTGCTGCCGCTGTTCCATCGCCATGCCTCGCATTCCCCACTCGCCGACGCTCCATTCGGGCGTCCCGTCCAGCACTACGCGCACGGCCATGCAGGCCGCGTATCGAGGAGCGGCCGTCCTGTCAGGGTTTCGTGGGGCGGCGCGGTCCCCCGGGAATCCTCGACCGTTGACGAGAGCCGGTATCGTCCCGCTCATCGAGGGGATCAGGGCCGCCGTCCTGCGGCGAGCCGGGGGGTGCGTGGTGGGCGACATGCTCGGCGGGGTGCGCGTGGTGACGATCGAGGCGGTCGGCGTGGTGCCGGGCGCGACCGGTCTGATGCGCGACATGGGCGCGGAGGTGATCAAGATCGAGCCGCCCGGTGGCGAGAGCGGGCGCGCGAACTGGAAGCGGCCCACCGACACCGGTGACACGTTCCCCGGCGGCGGGTTCTTCGACATGCGCAACCGCGGCAAGCAGTCCGTCACGCTGAACATCGCCACGCCGGAGGGACGCGAGGTGCTGCTGCGGCTGCTGGCGGACGCGGACGTCTTCTGCCACAACCTGCGCGCGAGCGCCGTGGAGAAGTACGGCCTGGACTACGAGACCATCGGCGCGATGTACCCGAAGCTCGTCTACTGCTCGTTCAGCGGCTACGGCGAGCACGGGCTGGACCGCGACAAGGACGGGTGGGGGCCGGTGGCCCTCTGGTCACGCGCCGGGCTGGGCGCGCACTACGGCGACTTCGACTCCATGCCGGAGCCGACGCGCGGCGCGATGGACGACACGATCGCCACCATCGGCGTGCTCGCCTGCATCCTCGGCGCGCTCGTGGAGCGGGCGTCGAGCGGGCTCGGCCAGAAGGTGAGCACGAGCCACTACCACCTGGGCGCGTGGATCAACACGCCCATCAGCCAGGCGCTGCAGGGCGAGGACGTCCCGTACCGCGTGGGCCACTGGGACAGCCCCACGCGCGCGATCTACGAATGCGCGGACGGCCGCTGGCTCTTCGTCCACGCCGGGCGCCCCGCGCACTGGCGCGGGCTCTGGGAGGCGATCGGGCGCGAGGAGATCATCGACGACCCGCGGTTCGCGACGCCGGCCGCGCGGGAGGCGCACAAGGACGAGCTGCTGGAGCTGATCGCGGGCGAGATCCGCAAGCGCCCGGCGGCGGAGTGGGACCGCATCATCACCGACCGAGGCGGCGCGGGCGGCATGGTCTACACCGTGGAGGACGTGGTCAACGACCCGCAGGCGGAGGCCAACGGCTTCTGGCAGCACTACGACACCCCGGCCGGCCCGCGCCGCCTGCTGGCGCCGCCGATGCAGTACAGCAGGACGCCGCTGACACCTCGAGGTCCCGCGCCGGACGCCGGCGAGCACACGGACCGGGTGCTGGCCGCGGCGGGGTACTCGCCCGCGGAGATCGCGGAGCTGCGCGCCTCGAAGATCGTTTAGCCGCGACCATCACCATCGTGATTGCGGCGTTCGCTCGCCGCGCCCTATGAGCAGTCCGTACGCGAGCAAGCTCGAGGGGATGCATGACGTCAGCGCTGGCCGGGATCCGCATCATCGATCTGTCGCAGTCGGTGCCGGGCGCGTACGCCACGCGGCTGCTCGCCGGGTTCGGCGCCGAGGTCATCAAGGTCGAGCCACCCGGCGGTGAGCGCCTCCGCCACGAGCCGCCGTTCTGGCGCGACGAGCCGCACCCGGAGGGCGGGGCGCTGCACCTGCACCTGAACGCGGGCAAGCGCAGCGTCACGCTGGACCTCGATGTCGAGGACGACCGCGCCACGCTGCGCGCGCTGATCGCGACCGCGGACGCGGTGCTGGAGGACGGCGCACCGGGCGCGCTGGACCGGATCGGCCTGGGGTACGCGGCACTCTCGGCCGCGCGGCCGGACCTCGTGATGGTGTCCGTCACGCCGTTCGGGCAGACGGGCCCGTTCGCCGGCTGGAAGGCAAGTGAACTCATCTCGTACGCCGCGGGTGGGTATGCGCACCTGACCGGGCTGCCGGATCGCGAGCCGATCAAGGCGTACGGACATGTGGTCGAGTACCACGCGGGCCTTCACACCTCGGTGGCGACGCTCGCGGCGGTGTGGCGGGCACGCCAGGCGGGCATCGGCGAGTTCGTGGACGTCTCGGTGCAGGACGCCGTCGCCTACGTGGTGGACCAGGTGCCGGAGCGTCTGCGCCGGCAGGGTGTGGCCCTGCGCCGCGCCGGGACGACGAACGCCGGCTCCGAGCGCAGCGCGAAGGTGTTCTCCGAGCTCCTGCCCTGCAAGGACGGTTACGTCCACGCCCACTCGCCCATGGGCCCGGCGCACTTCCGCGGCATCGAGAAGATGCTGGACGAGCCGCGCTGGCTGACGCCGGAGTTCGCCGCCGAGATGCCCGAGGGGGTCATCGACGGCTATCTGC
>JBFWQJ010000221.1:0-5133 GCA_050249515.1 Dehalococcoidia bacterium
CGGCGCGGGAAGGGGGGATGAAGCGCGAGGGCTCCGCCCTCGCGCTCCCCCGGGACCGCGCCGGCGTTGCCGCGCGGGACGGAGTGCCACTGCCGAGTTCGCACTCCTCGGCTGGCCAATCAGCAGTGTTGAGCGGGCTGCGCCATGGACGCTGATCCGCTCCGCGCGACGGGATGCTCGAAGGGGCTCCGCCCCTTCGAATCTCAACCCATCCCGCGCCGGGAGGGGCAGGGGTGGGCCGCCCCGCAGGAGCGCCTCGACGGCGCCCTCGGCTACTGCCTCGTCAGCTTGGTGAGGCTGGGGAGGTCGCGCGGGGGCGTCATGTGCTGCCCGCGGATCGTCCACGAGACCTCGCCCACGTAGACGTCGCCGCGCGAGTCCACGGCGATGCCGTGCGGGGCGATGAACTGGCCTGGCGCGCTGCCCTCGACCGGGTCGCCGAAGCGGCCAACGAGGCGGCCACCGCGGTCGAACACGCTCACACGGTGCCCGACGCCCAGCGCGCCATCCAGGTTGGCGACGCCGTTGAGCTCGCCGACGTAGACGTTGCCGTCCGGGCCCACGGTCAGCCCGCAGGGGCGGTGGATGTTCGGCCACACCGCGACCAGCGTGCCGTCCGTCTCGAACACCTGCACGCGGTTCGCCTCGCGGTCCGCGACGTAGATGCGGTCGTTCCAGATGCCGAGGTTGTGCGGGATCAGGAACTGCCCGTGCTCGATGCCGGCCTCGCCCCAGGAGTGGAGCAGCTTGCCGTCCGCGGAGTAGTGGTGGATGCGCGCGTTGCCGTAGCCGTCGCTGACGAACAGCGTCCCGTCGCTGGCCACCACCACGTCCGTGCAGCGGTTGAACGGCTTGCCGCTGTACCTCGGCGAGGGCTTGTTCGGCGTGCCGATGGTCATGAGCAGCTTGCCGTCCGGCGTCCACTTGGTGATCGTGTGCGACCCGTCGTCGGCGGCGTAGATGAAGCCGTCTGAGGGCGCGTAGATCGCGTGGGTGCGGTTGGTGAACGCGCCCTTGCCCCACGTGCGCAGGAACTTGCCCTGCCGGGAGAGCACGATCACCGGGTTCTCGGTGTTCCGCGTGAGCAGGTACACCGTGTCGTCGGGCGCGACGGCGACACCGGGCGTCTCGTGGACGGTCATGCCCTTCGGCAGCTTCTCCCACGTCCGGCTCGCCGAGTAGTTGAACGGCTTCGCCGCAGCCCTGGTCGCCATCGCGTCCTCCTCGATCGCTCGTTGCGCGCTAGATGCGCTCGAGCCGGTACGTCCGCATCGCCACGTCGTGGAACATGTCCGCGCGCTCGGAGGCGGAGTAGCTCTTCGTCAGCTTCTTGAACGAGTTCCAGAGCACCGTGTAGGAGCTGGACATCTTGTCCGGCGGGAAGTTGCTCTCGAACATGCACCGGCTCGGGCCGAAGGCCTCGATGATGTGCGAGTACCACGGACCGGTGACCTCGAGCATCTCGTCCGAGGTCGGCGGCTTCGGTCGCTTGTCGAAGCCGAGGCCGTTGAGGTAGCCCATGCCGAGGCCGCCCACCTTCACGACGACGTTCGGGCAGGTGGCGAGCTCGGTGATCGCCGGCGCCCACGCGGCCCACACCTCGTCACGCTTGCCCTCCCACGCGCCGACGCCGAGCGGGCCGGCGAGGTGGTTGAGGATGATCGTGTCGTCCGGGAAGTCGCGCGCGAACTGCGTCAGCTCCGCGATCTGCGGGTGGAACAGCCACGCCTCGTACGACAGGCCGTACTTGCGGAGCTGCGCGAAGCCCTTGCGGTACTGCGGGTCCTGCAGCATCCCCTGGCGCTGGCGCGATTGATCGCGCACGGGCGGCTCCGTCCACCACGTGCTGTCGCGGATGCCCCGGAAGCGCGAGGGGCTCGCCTGCAGGTGCGCCTCCAGCACGGCGGCGACGTCCTCGCCCATGGAGAGCGGGGCGTGCCCGACGATGCCGGTGGCGACGCGCGTGGGGCCCCAGTAGCCGCTGGCGCTCTGGACGGCGATCGCCTCCACCCACTTCGTCTCGTTCACGAAGCGGAACGGGGAGGTCTCGTCCGGGTTCTGCATCCCGCTCGCCTGGATGAAGACGGTCTGGCGGACGTTGTTGCCCTCCGTGTCCGCCAGGATGTCCTCCAGGATGTACTTGACGTTCGGCGGCCGGTGCATCAGGTGGTGATGCGGGTCGATGATCGGAATGTCGGTCTCGATCGGGGCTTCATCGACCTGGGCGAGCCAGTTGGGGTCGGTGGTCACAGGACGCCTTCCGCTGCGTGACGTGGTACGCGCGGACTATATGCGGTTTTCGCCCGTGTGAGACCGCCCCGACGGGGGAGGACAGCGGTCGAGGGACGGCGCCCGCACGGGGCGCCTCGCTAGACCTGTCAGCAGCCGGGCTGGCCGTGGTTGCCGCAGCAGTTCTGCAGGTGCCAGAGCCGCAGCCAGAAGTTGCGGGCGGTGAGCGCGAGCTTCACGTGCGCCGGTGCGTCGTACTCGTTCCAGTTCGTGAAGATCGCGCGGAAGGACGGGCGTCCGGGGCCGTTGGGGTCGCACATCGTTCGCCTCCGTCCCCCAGACCTTACCGGGTGGAGCATCGCAGACGCGCAGCGAGGCGGCCCGCGGGCCGCCTCGCCGTGTCGATCCTCGACGTCCCCGGGCTAGCGGGGCTCGGTGCTCAGGATCACGCCCACGCCGTGGCCCAACATGCCCGTGCACACCATGTGGTTCTCCACGTTCGGGATCTGGCGGGCGCCATCGCCGGGCTCGAAGTCCGCGCGGCCCTGGACCTGCTTCACGGCCTCCACCCAGTGGCCCATGCCGTGCAGGCGTCCCTCCGAGACGTTGCCGCCGAAGGTGTTGATCGGGAACCCTCCCGTGCGCTCGATCATCCCGTCCTGGATGAACTCGAACGCCTCGCCACGCTTGCAGAAGCCCATGCTCTCCAGCCACCAGTAGATGTCCGGGGAGTAGCCGTCGTAAAACTGGGCGCCCTGGATGTCGGACGGCTTCATGTCCGTGCCATCCCAGAGCGTGCGGCCCAGGTTGCCGGAGGAGGCGTACATCCACTCCTCGGGCGGGCGGACGCGCCAGTCCCAGCCGGCCGTGCCGTACGCCGTGACGTACGCCGGCTTCTGCTTGAGATCCTTCGCCTTGTCCGCGCGCGCGAGGACGAGGGCGGCCGCGCCGTCCACGTGGATGTCGCAGTCGAACAGGCACAGCGGGTCCGCCACCATGCGGCACTCCATGTAGTCCTCGTAGGACATCGGCTGGTCCTTGAAGAGGGCGTTCGGGTTGTGGTTCGCGCCGCGGCGCGCGGCCAGCGCGTACGCCGCCATGTGGTGCCGCTTCGCCCCGTACAGCTTCATGTAGCGCATGTAGGAGGAGGCGAAGCCGGACGGGCCGCCGATGCCGAACGGGTCGCTGTAGGCGGCGCTGTTGGAGACGCGCGGCGCGGGCCGCGGCTCACCGGGAGCTCCGCCGCGACGCGTGCCGCTGCCGCGGCCGCTGCGCGGCTGCCACATCGCGCGCCAGACGAGCACGTAGTCGCACAGCCCCGCGGCGATCGCGAGGATGGAGTGGCCGACCGCGGCGGAGATGTTGCCGCCGCCGCCGTGCCCCCACCAGTTCACCTGCTCGATGCCGAGCGCGCCGACCATCCACTCCAGCTTGGCGTTGGTCCAGCCGTCCACCGGGCCGACGCCCTGGCCGTCCGTCGCCGGCCAGTTGGAGATGCCGTCGATGTCCTTGAGCGTGAGGCCGGCGTCCGCGACGGCGGTCAGGCAGGCGTCCACGGCCAGCGCGCCGACCGGGCGGTCGTTGCCGCGCGCGATCTTCGAGTGGCCGACGCCGACGATTGCGACCTTGTTGGCCGCTTCAAACGGGCGAGTGGGCATGGCTACTTCCCTTCCGCGAGGCGCCACAGCGGCACCGTCGCCTCGCCGCGGTCGTCGTAGTCGAGGACGAGCGGGAGGTCGATGTCGAGCTTGTCGAAGTCCGCCTGGTCGACGGCGAGGTTGGCCGTGACGAAGCAGGTCGGCTCCTCGTCGATCACGGCGTGGCAGACCACGTACGGGATCTCGTCATCGAAGCCCGGGGTGAAGGTCTGGTACACGATCGTGTACGAGTGGATCTTGGCGCGGCCGCTGGGCGCGGCCCATTCGAACTGGTCGCTGTGGCAGCGCGGGCAGACCACGCGCGGCTGCGCGCTGAACAGGCCGCAACCGGTGCAGCGCTGGAGCACGAAGCGGTGCTCCTTCAGGGCGTCCCAGTAGGGCTGGTCATGTTCCGTGGCGACGGGGATCGGCTTCTGCGCGGATGCCATCGCACGCTCCTCTCCTGCACGCCCGGGGACTCCGGCTGCCCGCGGGCGCCGGGAGCATAGCAGGGTCGATGCGAGCGAGGCCCGGCTAGCGCGGGGGCAGCGGCTGCGGTCGGACGGGCTGCTCCGGGCGCAGCGCGTGGTGCCCGCGCACGATCACCACGTCGCCCGCCTGCAGCCCCTTCGTGACCTCGGTGCTGGCGTGGTTCGCGATGCCGAGGGTGACGGGGCGGGCCTGCGCCCTGCCGTCCGCGACCACCCACACGTGCGGCCCGGCCTCGTGCAGCGCGACCGCCTCCGTCGGGACGGCGATGCCATCCGGCTTCTCGCTGGTGATCAGGCGCACCTGGGCGAGCGTGCCCGGGCGCATGGTCCCCGCGGGGTTGTCCGCGCTCACGCGGACCTCCAGCGTGTGCGCGCGCACGTCGCCGACGGGGGCGACGATGAGGACGCGGCCCGTGACCGGCGTGCGGTTCTCCGGCGTGGTCACCTCCACCGGCGTGCCGGGGCGGATGTCCGCCGCGTCCGTGTCGCGGAGCGTGACCTGCACCTGCGCCCCTCGCGCGACGACCACGAGGATCGGTGTCTGCGCCGTCACGTTCGCACCCGGCTCCACCAGGCGCTGCGCCACGACGCCGTCGAACGGGGCGACGATCGCCGTGCGCGCCAGGTTCGCCTCCGTGATCGCGACCTGCGCCGCGGCCCGCGCGATGGCGGCGTCGGCGGCCTGCAGGTCGGCGCTGGTGTAGGGCGTCAGCCGGTTCGCCAGACCGTCGCGCGCGACCTCCACCTGCGCCTCGGCCGCGGCGAGGTCGGCGGCG
>JBFWQJ010000222.1:0-5100 GCA_050249515.1 Dehalococcoidia bacterium
GCTGGCCCAGCGGCTACCCGCGGCTCGCGCTCCTCGGCGTCGGCGTGCTCGTCGCGCTGCCGCTGCTCTCGGTGCGCAGCCTGCGCCTCGCCGCCGCGCCCGCACCGGCGGCACGGCCGAGCGCCGAGGAGCGCGCCGCCGTCGCCTCCGCCGCGGCGGACGGGCACGCGCACGCGCACATCGGCGGGGCGAGCATGGCCTTCGCGCCGGACGAGGACGGCCCCGTCCCGGTGCGCTTCGTGTCGACGCCGCGACCGACGGCTCAGCCTGCGGCCCCGCGCGTGGACGGCGCGCGCTCCACCCCCGTCGCCTACGGCGATCGTGCGAGGAAGCGCGTCGCGCTGACCTTCGATGCCGGTGCGGACGTCGGGTTCGCCGCCGCGATCCTCGACACGCTCGCGCAGGAGCGCGCGGTGGCGAGCTTCGGGATGACCGGGGCGTGGGCGGAGCGGCACCCGGATCTCGTGCGGCGCATGGCGGACGAGGGGCACCAGCTCATCAACCACAGCTGGAGTCACGCCTCGTTCACGGGCGCCTCCACGAAGGGCGCGGCGATGACGCGCGCGCAGCGGTGGGATGAACTCGACCGCACGGAGGCGATCATCCAGCGCATCGCCGGCGTCTCCACGCTGCCGTACTTCCGCCCGCCGTACGGCGACACGGACGCCTCCGTCCTCGCGGACGTGGGCGCGCGCGGCTACGGCGTGACGGCGATGTGGGCGGTGGACTCGCTCGGCTGGAACGGGCTCTCCGCGCAGCGGATCACGGAGCGGACGCTCCGGCTCACCTCGCCCGGCGCGATCCTCATCTTCCACGTCGGGGCGCAGTCACAGGACGCGGCGGCGCTCCCCGCGATCATTCGCGGGCTGCGCGAGGCCGGGTACGAGTTCGTGTCGGTGGCGGCGCTGGTGGAGCAGTAGCGCGCGCCGCGCGGCAGGCTAGGCCTGCTCCTTGCGCAGCCGCCGCTCCGTCGCGAGGCGGGAGGCCTGCGAGCGGCGCTCCACATTCAGCTTGGCGTAGATCTGCGAGACGTAGTTCTTGATCGTCTTCTCGGCGAGTTGGAGCTTGCTGGCGATCTCACCGTTCGTCATGCCGTCCGCGATCATCTCCAGGATGCGGTCCTCCTGCGGGGACAGCGTGGCGAAGGCGTCGTCCGCCGGGTGCGCGCCCTGGCCCTTGCGCAGGCGCTCCAGCACGCCCGTCGCCATCTGCGGGTCGAGCATGGCGCCGCCCCGTCCGATCTGGGTGACGGCGTCCTGGATGCTCGCGGGGTTCAGGTCCTTGAGCAGGTAGCCGGAAGCGCCGGCGATCACCGCCGCGAAGAGCGCGTTCTGATCGGCGTGCGAGGTGAGGATGAGCACCTTCGTCGCCGGGTTCGCGGAGCGGATGTCGCGGCACGCCTCCACGCCGCTGCCGTCGGGCAGGCGGAGGTCCATCACCACCACGTCCGGCTTCAGGCGCGCCGTCTCGTCCAGTGCCTGCTTCACCGTCCCCGCCTCGCCGACCACGGCGATGTCGCCGCGCTCGGTGAGCAGGTCCCGGAGGCCGCGCCGCACCACGGCGTGGTCGTCCACCAGTACCACCCGCAGTTGCGCCCCGGCCGCGCTCGTCATGCTCTGACTCCTGTCGCCACGATCGGGATCGTCACGGAGACGGTGGTCCCCCGTCCCGGTGCGGTCTCGAAGATGAGCGACCCGCCGAGGTCCACGGCGCGCTGTTCCACGCTGCGCACGCCGACCCGGTCGGGGGAGATGCGGTTGCGGTCGAAGCCGACACCGTCGTCGATCACCCGCAGGTGGATGCCCTCGGCGTCGCGGGACACGGTCAGGGTGGCGTGCCCCGCCTGGGCGTGGCGCTCCACGTTGGAGATCAGCTCGCGCGCGATCAGGTAGACCGCGCGCTCCGTCGCCGCCGTCAGCGGCTCGTGCCCCATCTCGATGCGGTGCGTCCAGTCGCACGAGCTCGCCGCGTCGAGGATCGAGCGCAGCCGCTCGGTGAGCAGGGCGGTCCCCGGCAGCTCGTCGCCGGTCAGATGGCCGATGTACGCGCGGAGGTCGCCGATGACGGCGCTCAACTCCGTGGTCGCCGTCTCGATCGCCTCTTCCTTCGTGATCGACTCGCGCATCCGCGCGCGATGCAGGCCGAGGCCGATCGCGTAGATCGCCTGGATGATGTCGTCGTGCAGGTCCCGGGCGATGCCGTCGCGCAGCGCGTAGCGCTCCAGCGCCGCCTCCGCCGCGCGCCGGGCGAGGTGCGCGTGGCCCGCGACGCCGATGTCGTGCAAGGTGCGCAGGGCCAGGTGGACGCCGGCGACCTGGTTGGAGGGGATGGACGCGGCGAGCGCCAGCATCCCGCCGTCCGGGAGTTCACCGCAGTAGATGGTGACGTCCGCGCCCGGGAGCATCCCGGGGCGTTCGTGGCGGCCCGGCGGGAGGCCGGACTCGACCATCGCGCACACCTCAGTCTGGAGGCGGGAGCCGTCGATCGTTGCGGCGCTCTGGACGGCGTCGCCGTCTGCGCTGACCCAGCACACCACGCACTCGCCATCGCCCAGCAACTGGCCCGCCGCGCGCACCAGCACGCGGGCGGCGTCCTCCGGCGCGTCGACCTCCTGCAGCGCGCGCGCGGCGTCAGCGAGGGCCTGCGCGGCGACGCGCTGACGCTGTTCGGACTCCATGGTGCGGGCGTTCCGGATCGCGAGCGCGGCGTACGGGGCGAGCGCCTCCAGCTGCGCGCGGTCGTCGTTGCTGAAGGGGGCGCCGCCGGGCTTCTTCGTCACGTAGAACGCGCCCAGCACCTGGCCGCCGTAGAGCAGCGGCACGCCGAGGAACGCCTCCATGTTCACGTGGCGGCTCGGCATCCGCACGGAGGCGCGGTGCTGGCGGAAGTCCTCCAGCTGCACGGTCCGCGGGTCGATGGCGAACTCGCCCAGCAGGCCCAGGCCGTGCGGCGCATGCGGCATCGCCGCGCGCTCGTCGTAGGTCAGGCCCACGGTCTCGAAGTGCTCGAGGCGGCGGTTCTCGTCGTAGGCGCCCAGCGCCGCGAAGTCGGCCCCGGTCATCTCGCGCGCGGCGGCCGCCAGCCGGCGCAGGAGCGCCTCCACCGGCTGCACCTCGATGATGCCGAGGAGCACCGCCTGGAGCTCAGGGGAATTCATGGACAACGGTCGGGCACTCCGGCGTTCGCTGCTCCATGCCTCCACGCCGGATCGCACGAGGTGCGGCGAGCGTGTACAAGTGAGTAACAGTATGGTGCATTCCGTCCAACCGGGGTACCCCGCACCTGAGGGCGCGTCCCCCCTCCTGCGGGCCGGCCGGAGGCGCTGATGACGACGGTCCTGGTGGTGGAGGACGACCCGGCCATCCTGGACGCCGTCGCGTACAGCATCGGCCGGGACGGGTACGAGGTGCTGACCGCCGCGGACGGCGCGGAGGGACTGGCGCTCGCACGTGAGCGCCAGCCGGACATCGTGGTGCTGGACGTAATGCTCCCGCGCATGTCCGGCCTGGACGTCTGCCGCGTCCTCCGCTCCGAGACCCCGGTCCCGATCCTGCTGCTCACCGCCCGGGACTCCGAGGCCGACCGAGTGCAGGGCCTGGAGCTGGGTGCGGACGACTACCTGACGAAGCCCTTCTCCATGCGCGAACTGCGCGCCCGCGTCGCCTCGCTCCTGCGCCGTGACTCGCTCTCCCGCGCCGCGGGGCCGCGTTCGGCGGAGCCCGCGCGAGGCGCTGTCCTGCGCACGGAGACGCTGGAGGTGGACGAGGCCACGCACGAGGCCCGCCACCGCGGGAAGCCGCTGGCGCTGCGGCCGCGGGAGTTCGCGCTCCTCGTCTACTTCATGCGGCACCCCGGGCAGGCGCTCACCCGCTCGCAGATCCTGGAGGAGGTCTGGGGGATCACGTTCATGGGCGAGACGCGCACCGTGGACGTCCACGTCCGCTGGCTGCGCGAGAAGATCGAAGACGACCCGGCGAACCCGCGGATGATCCAGACGGTCCGCAGCGTCGGATATCGGTTCGTCCCGTGACCCCGCTCGCCGGCCTCGCGCTGATCGCGGCGGCGGCGAGCGTCGCCGTCGCGCTCCTTCCGGACGCGCTGGACTGGATGATCGTGGTCGCCGCGGCGCTCCTCGGTGGGCTCGTCATGCGCCCCGCCCGGCCGCGACCCGCGCCGACGCCGGCCCCGTCGCCGCCCCGTGCCGACGGTGTGGCGGAGCTCCGTGCCGTGCTCGCGCTGGTGCCGGAGGGCATCCTGGTGGTGGACGCGGACGAGAACGTCCTCGTCGCGAACCCGGCGGCGGCACGCATCCTCAACCGCCCGCAGGGGGCGATGGAGGGCGTCACGCTGATCCGCGCCACCCGCGACGCCGCGCTCGCGCAGGTGCTGCGCGAGGCCGCCGGCGAGCCGCGCGAGGTACCGCTGTCGGACGACCGCCTCGTCCGCGCTGCCGCGACGCGCCTGCGCGGCGGCCCCGGCTACACCGTGCTCACCGTGCAGGACGTCACCGCGCTCCGGAACGCGGAGCGCGCGCGCTCCGAGCTCGTGGCCAACGTCTCGCATGAGTTGCGCACGCCGATCGCCGCCGCGCGCGCCCTGGCCGAGACGCTGGAAGCGGGCGTGGACGAGCCCGAGCAGCGCGAGCGCTTCCACGCCCGCCTCACGCGCGAGCTGGAGCGCCTCGGCGAGATCGTGGAGCGCCTGCTCCGCCTCTCCCGCCTGGAGTCACGCGCCGAGGAGTTCGACATCCAGCCGATCGCCGTGAGCGAGCTGGTGCGCGTCGCCCTGACGCGCGTCCGCCCGGTCGCGGACCGGGCGCAGGTGACGCTGGCGGTGGAGGAGGAGGTCCCCGGCGGCGGCGGACACGTCCTGGCCGACCGCGAGCGCGCGCTGGAGGTGCTGACCAACCTGCTGGACAACGCGCTGCGGTACTCCCCCGCGGAGGGGACGATCACCGTGGTCGCGGGCCCGGTCGGGAACGCCGTCCGCATCTGCGTCCGCGACCAGGGCCCGGGCATACTCCCCGCCGACCGCCAGCGCGTGTTCGAACGGTTCTACACGGCGGACCGCGCGCGGAGCGGCGGCGTGGGCACCGGCCTC
>JBFWQJ010000223.1:0-5093 GCA_050249515.1 Dehalococcoidia bacterium
CTCGCTGCCGAACGTGCTGCCGTCCACGACGAACCCGACGCGCCCGTACACGGTGAACACGATCCAGGAGCACCTGGACATGCACATGGTGTGCCACCACCTGAACCCGAACGTGCGCGAGGACATCGCGTTCGCGGTGTCGCGCATCCGTCCCTCGACGATCGCCGCCGAGGACATCCTGCACGACCTCGGTGCGATCTCGATGATGTCGAGCGACAGCCAGGCGATGGGCCGCGCCGGCGAGGTCGTCCTGCGCACCTGGCAGACCGCGCACAAGATGAAGCAGCAGCGCGGGCCGCTGGCCGGCGATCCGGCCGGCGCGGACAACGCGCGCATCAAGCGGTACGTGGCCAAGTACACGATCAACCCGGCGATCGCGCAGGGCATCGCGCACGAGGTCGGCAGCATCGAGGCGGGCAAGCTCGCGGACCTCGTGCTGTGGTCGCCCGCGTTCTTCGGCGTGAAGCCGGAGCTGGTGATCAAGGGCGGCATGATCGCGTGGGCCGCGATGGGCGACCCCGGCGCGAGCATCCCGACGCCCCAGCCCGTGCGCTACCGCCCGATGTTCGGCGCGGAGGCGCCCAGCACACGGCGCATCTTCACCTCGAAGGCGGCGGTGCTGGCGGGCGTCTTCGACCGCCTCGGCGTCCGCACGCCGGCCGTCGCGGTGCAGCGCACGCGCGACATCGGCAAGGCGGACATGGTGCACAACGACGCCACGCCGCACATCGAGGTCGACCCGGAGACGTTCGAGGTGCGCGTGGACGGCGTCCTCGCGACCTGCGAGCCCGCGGCGACGCTGCCGATGGCGCAGCGGTACTTCCTGTTCTAGCGATGGCGGCGCCCAGCCCCTCCCACCCGGACGCCGGCGCGCTCCTGCGCCTGCTGCAGATCACAGACTCCTCGTTCCCGGTGGGCGGGTTCGCGTTCTCGCACGGGCTGGAGTGGCTCACGCAGCGCCGGATCGTCGTGGACGAGGCGGGGCTCGCGCGGTTCCTCGAGGCGTACGTGGACCAGGGCGCCGGACGGCAGTCGATGCCGGGGGCGGTGCGCGGGTACCGCGCGCGGAGCATGGGTGCGCTGCGCCGCGCGGACGAGGCGCTGGACGCCTCCTACGCCGCCGAGGGGGAGCGCAACGCGGGCCGCGCGATGGGCGAGCGGCTGCTCGTCAGCGCGACCGATGCCTTCGCGGCCGGGGCGCTCAGCACGGAGTTCCGCCGCCTCGTGCGCGCCGGCTCGACGCCGGGCCAGTACGCGGTCGCGTACGGCGCGATCGCCGCGGAACAGGGGATCGAGGAGGCGGCGATGCTGACGGCGCTCGGGTTCTCCATGGTGCTGGCCGTCACCCAGGCGGCCGTGCGCCTGAACACGATCGGACAGGGCGCGGCGGTGCGCCTGGCCGCGGGCGCCGCCCCCGCGATCGAGCGCGCCGTCGTGCGCGTGCACGCCGAGGGCCCCCGCCCGGCGATCGGCGCGTTCACGCCGAACCTCGACGCGGCGGCGCTCGGTCACCCGTCGCTCACGTTCCGCATGTTCGCTTCGTAGAGAGGGGCAGCAGGATGATCGACCCGAACGGTGCGGTGCGCATCGGCATCGCGGGGCCGGTGGGCTCCGGGAAGACGGCGAGCGTGCTCGCGCTGTGCCAGGTGCTGCGCGACAGCGTCAACCTGGCGGTGGTGACGAATGACATCTACACGGAGGAGGACGCGCTCTTCCTGCGCCGCCACTCCGCGCTGCCGGACGAGCGCATCGTCGGCGTGGCGACGGGCGGCTGCCCGCACTCCGCGATCCGCGAGGACGCCTCGATGAACATCCGCGCGATCGAGGGCCTCGAGGACCGCTTCGGCGGCCTCGAGCTCGTCCTGATCGAGAGCGGTGGCGACAACCTGAGCGCGACGTTCAGCCCGGAACTCGTGGACCGCATCATCTATGTCATCGACGTGGCGGGCGGGGACAAGATCCCGCGCAAGGGCGGCCCCGGCGTGTGCGACTCCGACCTGCTCGTCATCAACAAGCGCGACCTGGCGCCCCACGTCGGCGCGGACCTCGAGGTGATGCGCCGCGACGCGACCACCGCTCGTGGCACGCGGCCGTTCCTGATCACCGACATGCGGGACGCGGACGACCGCCGCGCGCTGGCGGACTGGGTGCTCGCGGAGGCCGAAGCGGCGCGCGCCGGCATCACGCCGGAGCGCGCTCCCCTGCCGCCGCACGGCCACGACCACGCCCCGGGTGCGGCCGCGCACTCGCACGCGTAGCGAGGCGGATGATGCGCCCCTCGCGCGCGCGCCTGCTGGTCGACGCGCCACGCGGTCGCGCTCGGATGCTCGCGTCCGCCGCGGTGCCGCAGCGCTGGGCCAGCACGCGCATCGCGCATGACGGCTGGGTGGAGGCCGTGCACCAGGCCGTGGGCGACGGCGTCTTCGCGGGCGACGAGCACCGCACGCACATCGAGGCGCGCGGCGCGGCGCTGCTCGTGCGCGGGTTGACGGCCACGCCGCTGCGACGGGGACGCGCCGCCACCGTGACGCGCCTGGTCGCCCGACAGGGCGGCACGCTGGTGCACCTCCCCGGCCCGTTGCTCCCGCAGGTGGATGCGGACCATGTGAACGCGCTGCGCGTGGACGTGGACGCGACCTCCAGGATGCTGGCGGCATCGATCGTGACGCCGGGGCGGACGGGGATGGGCGAGCGCGGCCGCTTCGCGCGGCTGCGCGTGCGCACCGTGGCGCGCGTCGCGGGCGCGCTCGCGTTCGCGGAGGACGCGAGCATCGAGCCGGCCACGGTGCCGCTCGACGGGCCGGCGGTGTTCGACGGTGCGGGGGCAGCGCTGTCCCTGCTGGCGCTGGGCGACTGGCCGCTGGCGGACCCGGCGTGGTGGCGCGACGTCCTGCCGGCCGAGGCACGCGGCGGCGCCTCGCGGTTGCGGACCGGCGGCGTCTGCGTGCGGCTGCTCCTGCCGACCCTCGGCGGTGCGCTCGCGTTCATCGACGTCGTGGAGGCGGCAGTGCGCGCGAACGGCCGGGACGGGGCCATGCCGTCCGTGATGCGTGAAGTCGCGCTGAAAGATCGCTGAGACCACGGCGTCACACGATCTTTTCAGCCGCGCAACGTCCGCGATATGGCGGCTCCTTAACTTCCCCTCAACGTCAGCGCGGCGCCAATGACTCCCATCGGCCGCGGACGTACCAGAAGGGAACCCAGATGACCGATCAACCCCACGAGGACACGTCGCTGAGCAGCCACAGCCTGTCGCGACGTCGTGTCCTGCGCTTCGGCGCCGGCGCGGTGTCCGCGAGCGCGCTCAGCGCCTTCCTCGCGGCCTGCGGCGGATCGCCGAAGGAGACCGCCGCGCCCGCCTCCACGGCGGCGTCGTCGGCGTCCACGGCCGCCTCCACCGCCGCGGCCGCCTCGGCGGGTGGCGAGCTGAAGGTCGGCATCATGCACTCGCTGAGCGGCGCGCTCTCGATCTCTGAGAAGGCGGTCGTGGACGGCGAGCAGCTGGCGATCGAGGAGATCAACAAGGCCGGCGGCGTGATGGGCAAGAAGCTCGTCGCGATCGTGGAAGACGGCGCGTCCGACCCGGCGACCTTTGCCGAGAAGGCCAAGAAGCTCGTCCAGAGCGACAAGGTGCCGGTGGTCTTCGGCTGCTGGACCTCGTCGTCCCGCAAGGCCGTCCGCCCCGTGTTCAAGGACAGCGCGTCCCTCCTCTTCTACCCCGTCCAGTACGAGGGCCTGGAGATGGACAAGAACATCTACTACCTCGGCGCGACGACGAACCAGCAGATCGTCCCGTCCGTGGAGTACCTGCTGGAGAAGGGCAAGAAGTCGTTCTTCCTGCTCGGCTCCGACTACGTCTTCCCGCGCACCGCGAACGGCATCATCAAGGCGCAGGTGACGGCGGCGAAGGCGAAGTTCGTCGCGGAGGAGTACGTCCCGCTGTCCGGCGGCTCCAACGACTTCTCCACCGTGATCGCCAAGATCAAGTCGTCCGGCGCGGACGTGGTCTACAACACGCTGAACGGTGACTCCAACGTCGCGTTCTTCAAGCAGCTCCGTGACGCCGGCCTGACGGCGGACAAGCTGACCACCTGCTCGGTGTCGATCGCCGAGGAGGAGGCGCGCGCCATTGGTGGCGACGTGATGAAGGGGCACCTGGTCGCCTGGAACTACTACCAGACGACGAAGAACCCGGTGAACGAGAAGTTCGTCGCCGCCTACAAGGAGAAGTTCGGCAAGGACCGCGTGACCGCGGACCCGATCGAGGCCGGCTACACCGGTGTCCACCTCTGGGCGATGGCGGCCAACAAGGCCAAGAGCACCGAGGTGGCGAAGGTGCGCGAGGCCCTGGCCGGCATGACGTTCGACGCGCCCGAGGGCAAGGTCACCGTCAGCGCCAAGAACAACCACCTGGTGAAGACCTTCCGCATGGGCCAGATCCGCGCCGATGGGCTCATCGACGAGATCTACGCCACGCCGAAGCCGGTCGAGCCGGACCCCTACCTGGAGACCTACTCCTGGGCGGGTGAGTTCTCGAAGCAGAAGCCTGCTTCGTAGTCGGTAGTCCTCGTACATGCGGGCGGCGGCGGTTCCCTCCCCGCCGCCGCCCGCGCGAGAGGTTCACGCATGGATATCGTGCTGGGTCAGCTGTTCAACGGCCTCAGCTATGGGTCGATCCTGCTGCTGGTGGCGGTGGGACTGGCCTTCTCGTTCGGCCTGATGAACGTCATCAACATGGCGCACGGCGAGTTCATCATGACCGGCGCCTACACGGCGTTCGTCGCCCAGCACCTGTTCGTCCGCGCGTTCGGCGACGCCGGCCTCGCGTGGTACTTCGTCCTCGCCGTCCCGATCGCGTTCGTCGTCGCCGGCCTCATGGGCATGGCCCTCGAGGTGACGCTGATCCGCCGCCTGTACGGCCGCCCGCTGGACACGCTCCTGGCGACGTGGGGCGTGAGCCTGTTGCTCCAGCAGCTGGCGCGCAGTCTCTTCGGCGCGCAGAACGTGCAGGTGGTCGTGCCGGGCTGGCTGCAGGGCGGCGTGGACGAGATGGGCACGTTCACGATGCCGTACGCGCGGCACTTCCTCCTCGG
>JBFWQJ010000224.1:0-5009 GCA_050249515.1 Dehalococcoidia bacterium
CTCGGCCCCTCCGAGGCACGCGCCGCCGGGCTGTTTCCAGCGTTCTAGCGCGCGGGCGCGTCCGGCTCGTCGTGCTCGTGCTGGGCGTGCGACTCGTGCGGGCCGCCGCGCTCCATCCGCGCGAGTTCCTCCTCCACGGAGATGCCCACGGACTCGCCCGCCGCCGCGCTGCCGTCACCATGCTCCCCGCGCTGCTCGGCGAGCTCGCGCAGCATCAGCCGGCGCTGCTCCTCCTCCTCCTCCGTGAGGTGCGAGGAGAGGTAGTGGCTCTCCCGGTACCGGTCCGGAGGCGCGGGGACCGAGTGCTCGATCACCGCGTTCTCACGGAACGAGACGTGTGCCGCCTGGTCGTCCGTCTCAGACACCGTGTCCAGCCGCAGCCACAGCGCTGCCTCGTCCGAGCGCTGCACCTTGAAGTAGTCGCCGAGGATCTCCTCGACGTTGCCGAGCGCTTCGTCGTCCGCCGTGATCACGCGCATGCCCGGGGACAGGCGCACGTTGTCCATCGCCATCACGTCACCTCCTCGTCGGCGCGCCACGCATCACGCGGCGCCGGTCCCAGTGTCGAGCGCCGCGAATCGCAGACAGGTCGCGCCGTCGGGGGCCCGCGCCTCGGGCGCGTCGCGGGGTTCGCTTCCGGCGGCAGCGCGAAGTGACCACGATCCGCAACGCCGCGCGCGGCGCGGCGATGCTCCGTGTACGCCCCGCGGCGGGTGCGCTCCGCACACTCGTGGCAGAGGTGCCGCACTAGGCGGCGAGGAGGCACGCGTGACCGACCCACGGGACATCCCCGACCCCGAACGAGGCCCGGCCGACGACCAGTCGGACGGCGGCGACACGAGGTGGACGGACGACCAGCGCCGACGCCAGGGCGGGCAGGCGACGAACGAGTCGCCGACCCCGGACTCCATGGCCCCGGCCGAGGAGTTCATCGCCCCGCGTCCCGGAGATGTGCCGCCGGCCGCGCGCCCGGTGCGGCAGCCCGTCCCCGAGGGCGACGAGGCGGCCGATCCGGACGACACCGAGGCGGAGCGCCTCTAGCGCGGAGCGTCGTAGACTCCCGACGAAACGCGCGCGGCCCCGCCGCGCCGAGATCGGAGTCGCCGTGTCCCGCCCGCAGTTCGGGGTCTTCTCGCTCCTCTCCGTCCCCGACATCCGCGACGAGGTCGCACTGGTGCAGGGCGAGCTGGAGATCAACGTCGCCGCGGAAGCGGCGGGCTTCGATTCCGTCTGGATCGCGGAGCACAGCGGCTCGCGCTACGGGCTGATCGCCTCGCCGCAGGTGATGGCGGCCGCGATCGCCGCGCGCACCTCGCGCATCCGCATCGGCACGGGCGTCAGCGTGCTCCCACTGCACCACCCGCTCCGCCTCGCGAACGACTTCGCGATGATCGACGTGCTCTCGAACGGCCGCCTCGACTACGGGGTGGGACGCGGCTACAGCGCGGAGGAGTACGCCTCCTACGGGCTGGACGTGCAGGAGAACCGCGGCCGCTTCACAGAGGCGCTGGAGATCATCAAGCGCGCGTGGTCGGAGGAGACGTTCTCCTTCGAAGGCGAGTACTACAACATCCCGCCGGTGCAGTCCGTCCCGAACGTGATCCAGCGCCCGCACCCGCCGCTGTACATCGCCGCCGGCAGCGAGAGCACGGTGGAATGGGCCGGTGCGAACCTGGTGGCCATGCTGTCCTCCTCCGGCAGCCCGGCGAACATCCGCAAGAAGTGGGACGCCTACCGCGCCGCCGGACGCGCCGCCGGCCACTCCGAGGAAGCGGTGGAGGAGGCCCTCGGCCGGTCGTGGGTGGTGAAGCACATTCACGTCGCCGAGGACGACGAGACGGCGGTCGCGGAGGCGGGGCCGCGCTTCATCTGGTACTTCAACCTGCTGGCCAACCGCCGCATGTTCGACGGCCCGAACAACACGCCGCCGCTGGAGTGGTGGCAGGAGCGCGGCGCCTGCTACTTCGGCAGCCCGGACACCGTCGCCGCCTCGCTCCGCGCGTGGCAGGAGGCGAGCGGGGTCACGAACACGCTGTGCTGGATGAACACCGGGGGCATCCCCACCGACCTCGTGCTGCGCTCCGTCCGCCTCTTCGGCGAGCAGGTCATCCCCCGCTTCCGCGCGGACTGACCCCCGGACCACCCCCGCACGCACTCGCAGCGTGCCGTGGGCGCGCGTCCCGTGATGTGAACGCAACGCCTCGTCCTCGACCTTCGGTGGATGGACGCACGCTCCGGCCCGAGGACGGACAGGTGGGATGCACGCGCGTGGGCGCTCGCGCTCGCGGCGTGTCTGCTCGCGCTGCTCGCGGCCGGGTGCCGGGAGCGCGGCGCGCCCGCCACCGCCACACCCGAGCGCACGCCCCCGGCCGACCTCCCCGCCGTGCGCCGCTTCGAGGTCACCCCCGGCCGGACCATCGCCTACTGGGGCAACGCGGACCTCGCCGCGGCGCGGGGACGGTCGCGCGCGGTGATCGTGGTGCATGGCGACGCGCGCAACGCGGACGAGTACTTCGCCTTCGCGCGGACCGCCGCCGACCTCGCCCGGAGCGACGCCCTGATCATCGCGCCCCGCTTCGTGACCGAAGACGACGAGGGACGCGCCCCCTCCGACCTCATCTGGACGGACGCGACCTGGAAGGACGGTGCCACGCCGGTCCTCCGCGACGCGGTCAGCTCGTTCGGGGTGATGGACCGGCTCCTCGCCGCGCTGGCGGAGGAGACGTCGCTCCGGGACATCGTGATCGTCGGGCACAGCGCCGGGGGCCAGTTCGTGCAGCGGTACGCGGCCGCCGCGCGCCTGCCGGACGGCCCGCACGTGCGCTTCGTCGTCGCGAACCCCTCCAGCTACGTCTACCTCGATGACCGCCGTCCGGACGCCGGCCGCTTCGACGAGCCCTCCAGGAGCACGGAGCGCGGCTGCTCCCGGTACGACCGCTACAAGTACGGCCTGGAACGCCTCCCGGAGCCGCTGGATGCGATCGGCGCGGACACGCTGCGCACGCAGTACCGCGCTCGGGACGTCACGATCCTCCTGGGCGCGCTCGACCGCAGCGACGAGGACAACCTGGACCGGGGGTGCGAGGCGCGTCTACAGGGCGCTCAGCGTTACGAACGAGGCGTGCTGTTCTACCAGTACGTGCAGGCGCTGTTCCCGCCTGTCGGCGACCACCGGCTCCGCATCGTCCCCGGCGTGGGACACGACGCGGCGGCGATGCTCCGGTCGGAGGCGGCGCTGGACGCGGTCTTCGACGCCTCCGCCCGCTGACGCGCGGCCTCGGCGCTAGGCGCTCTCGAGCAGGCCGGCGCGGGAGGCGATGATCACGGCCTCCAGCCGGGACCGCGCGCCCAGGCGGTCCATGGCCGCCTGGATGTGGTTGCGGATCGTCACCGGCCGGATCCCCAGCGAGGCCGCGATCTCCTCCGGCGAGTACCCCTCCGCCAGCAGGCGGAGCGCGGCGACCTGCCGCGGCGTGATCGAATTCCGAAGCTCCGCGGCCTCAGCGTCCTCGTGCCGCTTCACGGGGCGGAAGGGGCTGACGCCGCCGCGGCCGGCGGGGCGGGCCGCCGGGGCGGGCTCCTCCACGCGGCGCACCAGGTGCACCACGCGCGCGTCCGCCGGGTCGGAGGCCTGCTGCAGCAGGATCGACACCTGCACCCGGGCGGAGGTCCCGTCCGCGTCCTGCGTCCACACGTGGAAGTCCTGCGAGGCGCGCCCGGCCCGGGCCCGGGTGATGACGGGGCAGTTCGGGCGGCAGAGCGACGCGTTCCGCGGGTCCACGCTCGCCAGCACCTCGTAGCAGCGCCGGCCGACGACCTCGTGGCCGTCCCGGAGCTCCTCCGAGGCGGCGGCGTTCCAGGAGGTGATCCGCTGGTCCAGGTCCACCGTGTAGAGCGGGTGCGCGGAGGCGATCCCGGGCTCCTCGTTGGTCGCTGCCTCGTCCGCCATCATCAGCACCACGGTGACCGCTCCCGCCTGCGCGCGACCACCCCCCGGGGCGGTCGATCTGTCGATGGATTGAGTCTAGAAATCGCCCCCCGGCGGGCCACCGCCCGAACGTCCCACGACGCTTGGGACGTTGGTCGGAGAGCGTGCCGAAGGGGCCTCGATCTGGTGCGTCCGCACCATGCGCCCACCTACCCCCGTTTCTATCGTCGGGTCTTGCCCGGAATCTCATCCGGTAGAGACAGGCAGCTATATGGCAGTGATTATCGCGGTCGTCCTGGCCGCCATCGTCGCCGTGGTTGGACTGGGCGCCGCGGTCCTGGACCGCCGTCCCCCCGCCACGGAGGAGGAGCGAGCTCGCAGCATGAATCGACACCTGGCGGTCGCCGCCATCCTGTGGGTGGTGTTCACCGCGCTCGCGGTGCTCGGCACCGCGGCGATGAACCCGTTCCCGACGGTGGGCGCGCCGGAAGCTGAGTTCAGCGACCACGCGTTCCGGCTGATGACGTACATGGGGTCGCCGATCTTCGGCCTGGTGCTGGCGGGACTGGTCTACTCCATCCTCCAGTGGCGTTCCGCCGGTCCGGCGGACGGCATGGACGGCGCCCCCCTCAAGGGCACCGGCATGGTCCCGAAGGTCTGGCTGGTCGCCACGTCCGCCTTGGCCGTGACGGTCATGATCTACCCGGGCCTCACCGGCCTGGCGGAGATGCGCCGCGACCAGACGTCCGACATGACGATCAAGGTCACCGGCCAGCGCTGGTCCTGGAACGCCGCCTACCCGCAGGGCTTCGACTCCGACGAGCTGGTCCTGCCGGTCAACAAGCGCGTCAAGTTCGAGGTCACCGCCCCGGACGGCGACGTGCTGCACTCCTTCTGGGTGCCGGCCTTCCGCAACAAGATCGACGCCGTCCCGGGCATGGTCACCACCTCGTACGTCACGCCCACCGTCCTGGGTGACGGCAAGACGGACGCCTCGTTCCGCGTGCAGTGCGCGGAGCTGTGCGGCCTGTTCCACGCGCGGATGGCCATGAACGTACGGGTCGTGGACGCGGCCGAGTAC
>JBFWQJ010000225.1:0-5006 GCA_050249515.1 Dehalococcoidia bacterium
CGGCCCGTTGCATGTCAGTCCTGCGAGGACGGAGGCTATTCGGCCTCCGCCGCCTCGTCCTCGTCCGGCGGCGGCGCGCCGTGCTGGACCGTGACGACCACGGCGTCCAGGCCCGTCAGGATGCGGCCGCCGGCCGGCGGGCGCACCTGGCCGAGCATCAGGTGGTCGCCGATCTGCGCGAGGCTGCCGACGGGCGCCTCGATGTGCAGCGGCATGCTCTGCGGGAGCGCCTCCACCTCGACGTGCTCGAGGCCCTGGTTCAGCACGCCGCCCCAGCGCGTCACGGCCGGCGCGGTGCCGGTGAGGACGATCGGGATCTGCGCGGTGATCAGGCGGGAGAGGTCCACCTGGTAGAAGTCGAGGTGGAGCAGCGCGCGGGTCACCGGGTTCTGCTCGATCTGGCGCACGACCACGGGGCGGGGCTCCGCCTCGCCGGCGACCTGCACCTTGATCAGGGTGCTCTTGCCGTGCTCGTTCATCAGGTCGCGAGCCTCGAGGTACGGCAGCTGCACCGGGAGCGACTCCAGGCCACGGCCGTAGATCACCGCGGGCAGGATGCCCTCGCGGCGGAGGCGCGCGACGCGCTTGCCGGTTACGGTGCGGGGTTCAACAGCGTAGGTGTCGGGCATCGTCAGTCCTGAGTGTGGGGCGACGCGCACCCTTGGAGGGCGCGCGGGAACGCGGCTGGGTTGGGAAACAACACTCCGACGCTACCAACGCGCCGGGGGAGGGTCAAGATCGCCCGCGCACCGTGTCATCCCTCCGAGCGGTCCTCGATCTCCCAGGCGTGGTCCAGGACGTGCCAGGCGATGCGCCGGGCCGCGTAGCGGATGGGCCACTTCGTCTCCGGGGCGTCGCGCCGGCCGCCGTCCCGGATCGCCGCGAGGATCGCCGCGCGCGACGCCTCGATGGCCTCCCGGTCGCCCAGCGTCGGCTCGGCGAGCCGGAGGCCGATGGCGCGGGCGTAGGAGGCGCTCTCCGGGCTGAGGACGTGCTGCACCACCGCATCGCGGTCGCGTCCCCCGCCGCGCGGCCCCTTCCGCAGCGAGGCCGGCGCCCCGGCGGCCACCGCGTCCAGCGTCCGCCACGCGGCCTCGACGAGCGCGGCAAGGCGACGGGCCTCCGCGGGCGTGGGCGCGACGCGCTCGACCTCGGCGACGCGGTCCGGGACGCCGAAGTCCGTCGCGCCGCCGCCCGGCAGCCGCTCGATGACCTCGAACTCCGGGTGCGCGGGAAAGCGGGTGCGAGCACGCCGCGCGACCGTGCGATAGCGATCCGCGTACGTGACGAGCGCCGCCAGCGCGCCCGCCTCATCGCGGCCGGAGCGGGACCAGCCGGGCCACTCGAGCGCACTGGCGAAGACGCGCTTCGTCCCGACCTCGAGGATCACGTGCACGGGCGTGGCGGAGGTTGCGGCCGGCGTCATGCGCGGAGGGTGACACAGCGCGTGTGCCTCGGACAACCGCGCGATTCTCACGGAGCGGCGCCCCGTCGACGCCCGTCCGGCGTGCGTATACTGAGTGGCAGGTGAGGCCCACCCGCCGCCGAAGAACAGCGTGGTCGTCATGTCCGACTCGAACCGTCTGGAACGAGAGATCGAAGAGATCCTCGGGAAGATCGAGCAGTTCCCGGACGCCGGCGCGCGCCGTCGGCGGTCGACGAACCGCGCGCTGCAGCGCGTGGGGACGGCCGTCTCGGACCGCGTGCGCGGCTTCGCGCGTCAGCTCTCGCGGTTCTCGATCTCGCAGGTCATGCTGCTGTCGTTCATCCTCATCATCGCGTCGCTCTTCTTCCGGCGCGCCGCGCCGGGCGTGATGACGTGGGTGCTCTACGCCGGCATCATCCTGTTCGTGACGGCCTTCGCGATCAGCATCTTCGGCCGGGGAGGCTCGTCCTCCACGCCGAGGTGGCGCGGCCGCACCGTCCAGTACCAGGCATCGCCGTCGCTCGCGCAGCGGCTGCGGTTCTGGTGGAACTCGCGCATTCGACGCTGAGCCGAGGCATCGGCTGACCAACAGCACCGTGCGCCGCCCCACCCGGCGAACGCCGGGGGAGTGAATGACACCGACCATCCTGATGACTCGGACCATCGTCGCGGCGTGTGCCGCGCTGCTGCTCGCGTGCTCCGGCGGCGCCCCCGCGTCCACCGCGGTCACCGCTACGCCGGCCTCCGGCGCCGCGTCCGAGGCCACGAGCAGCCCCACGCCGAGCGCGCCCGCGCGGGCGACGGCGACGGAGGCACGCAGCGGGGCGACCGCCGCGGCCCCGCCCCCCGGCGCGACGGTCCCGCTCACCGGCCCGGTGGATGTCGACCGGGCCCTGGCGCACCTCCGCACGCTCGCCGTCGAGATCGGCGTCCGCGACTCGGGCTCCGAGAACGAGCGCCGGGCCGCGCGCTACATCGCGGACGTGCTGACCGCGCAGGGCTACACGACGAACCTCGAGACGTTCACCTACTCCGCCCGCTACGACGAGTCCAGCGTGAAGCCGAACCCGAGCACCACGGTGCGCGCGCTGCTGCTGGACGGCGCGGCGAACGGCAGCGTCTCCGGCGTCCTCGTGGACGGCGGCACGGGGCTGCCCGAGCAGATCGCCGCGGTGCCGGCGCGCGGCGCGATCGTGCTCATGCGGCGCGGCGGACTCCCGTTCGCGCAGAAGGTGGCGAACGCGCAGGACGCCGGCGCGGTGGGCGCGATCATCGTGAACGTGGAGGGCGGGCTGTTCGCGGGGCGTCTCGGCGACTATCGCTCGGACATCCCCGCCGTCGCGGTGGCGGGCCGCCAGTGGGACGCGCTGCGCTCCGTGCTGGGCCAGACGGTCGAGGTCACCGGCTCCACCGGCAGCCGCACCGTCACCTCGCAGAACGTCGTCGGACGCCGCGGCGAGACCTGTCGCGCCTACCTCGGCGCGCACTACGACTCCGTCCCGGAGGGCCCCGGCGCGAACGACAACGCGAGCGGCACCGCCGCGCTGCTGGAGATCGCGCGCGTGCGCGGGACCAACGGTCTGTGCGTGCTGGCGTTCGGGTCCGAGGAGACCGGCCTGCACGGGTCGCAGGCTTATGTCGCGTCCGCGCAGGCCCTCGATCAGGCGAAGTTCATGGTCAACTTCGACATGATGGCCCGCATCGACGACGCGATCATCGTGGGGGACGCCGCGCTCACGGAGCGCATCCTCGACATCATCGGCCGGGGGCCGGAGCAGCCGCTGAAGGCAGGCTCGTTCCCACCGTTCGCCTCCTCGGACCACGTGTCGTTCTCTCGGCGCGTGCCGGCGGTGACCGTCACCTCGGGCGATGACCCGAACATCCACACCGCGGGCGACAACTTCGAGGCGATCCGGCCGGACGACCTGCGCACGATGCTGCGGCTGGGCGACGCCGCCGTCGCCGGGCTGCTGCAGGGCCTCGCGGGCAACTAGCCGCCATCCGGTTGAGGTTGTCCCCCGGGACGGGGATGGCTACGATGAGCCCACTCCCCATTCCAAGGCAGGCGCGATTGCGGTCACGAGCGTACGTCGCCACCGTCTCGTTGCTGCTGGCCGGGATCCTCGGCGGCTGTGACAGCGGATCCAGCACGGCCACGCCCACGGCCGGGGCGACCGCCATCCCTACGGCGGCCCCGTTCGCCAGCGTGCCCTCGCCCACCGTGGTGACGCGCGACCCGAACGCGGCTCCGCCGACGGGGACCGCCACCCCCAGCCCGACCCCCGTCGCCAGCGTCGCCGCCGGCGAGGAGCAGACGTACACCGTGGTGGACGGCGACGTCCTGGGCCGCATCGCCGCGCGGTTCAACGTCTCCGCGGACGCGATCCGTGAGCTGAACAAGCTGGACGGCGACGACATCCGGATCGGCCAGACGCTGCGCATCCCCGTCCGCCCGCAGGGCTCCACCACCACGGAGAACGGTGTCACCTCGTACATCGTGAAGCCCGGTGACACGGCCTTCGGCATCGCCCTCGAGTTCGACACCACCGTCGAGGAGCTGGAGCGCGCCAACGGCGTGGCGAAGGGCGGCCTCGACGACCTCCAGCTGGGACAGGTGGTGAAGTTGCCCCCACCCGGCCGGCGCTAGCACTCCCGCAGGTACACTCGCCCCACGGCCCCGAGGACGCTCGCGGGCCGAGACGAAAGTGGTAGCCCATGTCCATCGACTCCAGCCTCGAGGAACTCCGCGAACTGAAGGAGCGCGCCCTGCTCGGTGGCGGCCCGGACCGCATCGAGGCGCAGCACGAGCGCGGCAAGATGACCGCCCGGGAGCGCATCGACGCGTTCCTCGACCCCGGCACGTTCGAGGAGATCGATGCGCTGGCGGCGGACTTCGACGCGGACGGGGAGCGGTTCTTCGGCGACGCCGTGGTCACCGGCTGGGGCAAGGTGAACGGCCGCACGATCTGCCTCTACGCGCAGGACTTCACCGTGTACGGTGGCTCCCTGGGCGAGGTGGTCGGCACGAAGATCGCGAAGGTGATGGACGTCGCCATGAAGACCGGCGTCCCCGTGGTCGGCCTGAACGACTCCGGCGGCGCGCGCATCCAGGAGGGCGTGGGCGCCCTGGCCGGGTACGGCGACATCTTCTACAAGAACGTGCAGGCCTCCGGCGTGATCCCCCAGATCAGCGTGATCATGGGCCCGTGCGCCGGCGGCGCGGTCTACTCCCCCGCCCTCACCGACTTCGTCTTCATGGTCGAGAAGACCAGCCAGATGTTCCTGACCGGGCCGGACGTGATCCTGAGCGTCACCGGCGAGCAGACCACCGTGGAGGAGCTCGGCGGGGCGATCTCGCACGTCTCCAAGTCCGGCGTCGCCCACTTCGCCGCGAGCGATGAGCGCGAGTGCCTGGACGAGGTGCGCCGCCTCCTGTCCTACATCCCCAGCAACAACATGGACGACGCCCCGGTGGAGGACACCGGCGACCCGATCTCGCGCCGGCTGGACGACATCCTGAGCGTCGTCCCCAGCGAAGCGGACATGCAGTACGACGTCCGCGACGTGGTGGAGCGCAGAT
>JBFWQJ010000226.1:0-4999 GCA_050249515.1 Dehalococcoidia bacterium
CGCCTCCAGCGCCGTGCGGATGCGGTCGATGCCGGCCACGGCCTCGGAGACGCGCGCGGCGCCCTCCTCGGCGGTCTCGGCGGTGGCGCGCGCACCGTCCGCCGCGCGGGCGGCGTTGGCGGCCATCTCCTCCGCGGCGGCGGCCACGCGGTCGCTCACCGCGCTCGTGTCCTCGATCGCCGTCGCCTGCTGGGCGGCGCCCAGCGTGACCTGCTGCAGCGCGTGGGCCAGGCCCTCCACGCCGCGGTTGATCTCCTGCACGCTCTCCGCCTGCTGGGAGGTGCCCTCCGCCACCTGCGAGGACGCCCGCGCGACCTCCTGCGTGGCACGCGCGGCCTCCTCGGCCACGGTCGCCAGCTGGTCCTTCGCCTCCGCGAGGGCCACGGCGGCCGTGCGCGTCTCCGCAAGCGTGGTGTTCAGCGTGGCGACCATGCGCACCAGGACGTTGCCCAGCGCGTCACGGTCGGACTTCGGCTCCACGCGCACGGTCAGGTCGCCGGCGGCGATGCGCTCGGCGGCGGCGGCCGTGGTCGTGAGGTACGCGATCATGTCGCGGAACGCCTCGGCGGTGTCGCCGATCTCGTCGTTCGAGGTGATGTCGATCTGCTGCTGCACGTCGCCCAGGGCGATGCCTTGCGCGGCGGCCTTCAGCCGGCCGACGCCGGTGGAGATCTGACGGGCGATCCACCAGGCGGTCGCGCCACCCACGGCGATCGAGATCGTCGCCATCGCGATCATCAGCCATGTGGTCATCGTGGCGTCCGACTGCGCCTCGGCGACGTCGGCGGTGGAGTCGGCCGTCGTGGCGTGCTCGAACCCGGTCAGCGCGTGCGTGACCGCCTTGAACGGCTCGGCGTCGCCGTAGAGCGCAGCCTCCGAGGCGGCGGCGAGGTCGCCACGCTCGATCGCCGCGTCCACGGCGCGGTTCGCCGTCAGCCACGTCCCGAGCGCCGTGCGCGCGTCCGCGATCGCGGCCGACTGCTCGGCGCCGAGCAGCGGGTTGCGGGCGAGTTCCTCGAGGTGCGCCGCGAGGTCGGTGCGGCTCGTCTCCAGCTCGGCGCGCGCCTCGGCGCGGCGGGCGGCCGGGGCGTGGGCGTAGGTCAGGGAGAGCTCGCGGACGTGCCGCGCTTCGGACTGCAGTTCGCCCACGGTCCGCTCGAAGCCCATGTTCTCGATGCCCAGCATGTGGACGTGGTCGTTGAAGGCGCGCACCTCGACCACGGCGATAACGCCGGAGATCGCGGTGAGTGCGAGCACGATGCCGAAGCCGGCGAAGAGCTTCCGTGCCACGGTGAACGTCATAGCGGTCCCTCCCTACGGGTCAGGCGTCCGACAGCCTGCTGACATCAGATTCAGCAGGAAACGTCAGCCTCGACAGGGAAGAAGCGCTGATTGCGGCGCTAATTCAGCCGCTCGTCAGAAGTCGCTACGGGGACACCAGCCGCCGGATCGGCTGACCGAAGGTCAGCACGAGCACCTCGCCTGCGGCGTCGAGGCCGAAGGAGGTCATGTTGCGGGCGCCGGTGGCGATGCGGACGGGCGTCCCCGGGGACGCGGCGTTCACCGCCCAGATCTCGCCCGAGCAGGTGTCGCCATAGACATAAGCACCGGCGATCTCCGGCACGGCGGAGCCATGATAGACATAACCACCGACGATCGAGCACCGGCCGCTCTCGTGCGCGTACGTCACGACCGGCGCGATGAGGCCGCCGCGGTCGCAGCCGCTCGAGGGTCGGTAGCAGCGGTCGCCCTCCATGATGTTCCAGCCGTAGTTGCCCCCGGACCGGATGAGGTCGATCTCCTCGACGGCGCCCTGGCCGACGTCGCCGGCCCACAGGGCGCCGGTGGCCGGGTCGAACGCCATGCGCCACGGGTTGCGCAGCCCGAAGGCCCAGATCTCGTTGCGCGCGCTGCTCTGGCCGACGAACGGGTTGTCCGAGGGGATCGCGTACGGCCGCTCCGCCGAGGCGTTCCGGACGTCGATGCGGATGACCGAGCCCAGCAGCGTGCTGCGGTCCTGCCCGTTGCCCTGCGGGTCGCCGCCGGAGCCGCCGTCCCCCAGGCCCAGGTACAGCATCCCGTCCGGCCCGAAGCGCACCGCGCCACCGTTGTGGTTCGCGTACGGCTGCGCGACCTCGAGGATCACGAGCTCGCTGCCGCGGCTGATCGTGGCGGCGCCGGCGTCGCGGGTGAAGCGCGAGAGGACCGTGCGCCGCGGGCTGCCCGCGGAATAGTAGACCCAGACGTGCCGGTTGTCCGCGAAGGCCGGGTCCAGCGCGACGGAGAGCAGCCCCTCCTCGTTCCCCGACCGCAGCACCACGCCCCGCAGGTCGAGGATGGTCGAGACGGCGCCGCCGGCGGCGACCTCGTAGATCACGCCCTCCTGCTCGGCGACGAACAGGCCGGCGGGGCCGCCGCTCGCGGACGGGTAGGGGCCCGCCTCGGTGGGGCGGTTCCAGCTCCGGCTCGAGATCGGCGCGAGCGAGACCGGGCGCGGCGGTCCGGCGGACGCCGCCGGTGCGGGCGTCGCCGTCGTGCCACCGCCGCCGGCCGGGGTCGAGGTCGCACCCGTGCCGCCGGTCGCGCCGGTGGCGCCGGTGGCAGCCGACGCGCCGGTGGCGCCCGTCGGTGCGGGCGTGCGCGAGGGCTCGCCCGGCCTCGGCGTGCCGGCAGCGCCCGTCGCGGGCGCGGCAGCGCTCGGCGTCGCGGATGGGGTGGACGGCGCGGACGTCGCGTCCGGCGTCGTGGACGAGGCGCCGCCGCAGGCGGCGAGCGCGACGAGCGCGACGAGGCTCACGCCGGTGAGGACCGGCAGGACGAGGCGGGGATGGCGCATGACGTCACCTCGGACGGGCTGCCGGTGGGGCGGCGGGGCCTCTTCGATGCTACCCGATCGGGCGGCGAGACTTCGCTACGCGGCGCGCCCGAGCGTCAGGCCGCCGAGCATTGCGACGAGCCCGAGCACGACCGTCACGACGAGGAGCGCGGCGGCGGCGAGCCAGCGCTCGCCCTCCGCGTGCTCCACCACGTCCCACATGAACGAGGAGAACGTGGTGAACCCGCCGAACACGCCGATGCCAATCCCGGCGGCGACCGGCCGCGGAATCCCCTGGAAGCGCGACTCGATAAGCCCGAGCAGTAGCCCCAGCCCGAACGCGCCGATCAGGTTCACGGCCAGCGTCCCCGTGCCGCCCAGCCGCAGCCCCTGCGTGACCCACGTCGAGACGAGGTAGCGCAGGACGGAGCCCACTGCTCCACCGGTCGCGACGGCGATGACCACGGACATGGCGCGTCCCCCTCGGCGGCCCCGCGGGCGGGGCGTGGCGGCTCGACAGTGCGAGTCTGGCACGCGGGCGCGCGAGGCGCACACGAAACGACCCCCGGGCGGGGGTCGAGGTCGGTCGGAGGTGATGGAGGAAGGAGGAAGGTGGTGGAGCCGAGGGGGTTCGAACCCCTGACCTCGACACTGCCAGTGTCGCGCTCTCCCAACTGAGCTACGGCCCCACGCCCGGCTTGCGGCCGGATCACGAGTGTACGGGCGGAGTCCGCTCGCGGTCTAGCGGCCGATCCCGCTCCGCCGGGCGATCGCCTCGAACACGCGCCGCGGCACATCGGTCGTGATGGCGTCGACGCCGAGGTCGAGCGCTCGCTCGATGTCGGCCGGCTCGTTCACGGTCCACGCCCCGACCGCCAGCCCGCGCTCGTGCGCCTCGTCCACCAGTGACGGCGCCAGCGACGCGAGGCTGGGGTTGATGCCGGCCAGCCCGAGGCGCGCCGCGACCTCGATCGCGTCCTCCAGGTCGCGTACCCACGTCGGGTGGGGGGCGACGGAGAGGTAGGTGCGCGCGCCGGGGCAGGCGCGATGCAGCGCCTCCGCGTCCTCCGGCGGGTGCGCCGTGAACCACGTCCACGCCTCCGCGCCTGCCGCGCGCACCTCGGCGGCGATCGCTGCCTCAAGTCCGCGCATCGGCAGGTCGATCTCGATCGCGATCCGCCCGGCGAGGTGCGCGAGCGCCTCGGCGAGCGTCGGCACCCGCTGCGGCGCACCGCTCCCGAACGCGTCGATGACGGTGAGCGCGCGGAGCTCATCGAGCGTGACGGCGTCGATGCGGCGGGGGTCGCCGGTGGTGCGCTCCAGCGTCTCGTCGTGCAGCAGCACGAGGACGCCGTCACGCGTCGCGCGGACGTCCACCTCCACCGCCGCGCACCCATCCCGCACGGCGGCGTCGATGCCGGCGAGGGTGTTCTCCGGGGCGTCGCCGGCGTTCGTGCGGTGGGAGATCACCTCGGGGGCGCGGGGGGCAGTCCGGGGCATGGGGCCTCCTCGGGGCGCCGTCCGAGGGTACGCCGGCTGCGTGGCGCGGTGGTCATGGCTGGAACGTCACGCGGCCGCGCGTCACGGCCTCCCAGATCGACTCCGCGAGGAACGGGCCGGGCGCCGTCTGGTTCGTCGCGCTGGCCAGCAGCGACATGATCACCGCCCACGCCGCGAAGCCCGCGAGGTTCGCGACCAGCACCTCGCTCCCGGTGCGGCCGGAGGCGCGCTGCAACGCGACCTGCGTGGTCGCCACCCACGCGGCGAGCGCCGTCACGCCGACGCCGAAGGCGACCGGCCGCGCCGCCATGAGCAGCGCGATCGCGAGCGGGAGCGTGGCGAAGCCCGCCGCGCGCAGCAGCGCGCCGACGTCCAGCGCGGTCCGCGTCAGGCGGTTCAGGACGACCGTCGCGACGATGAGCCAGACGATCCAGGCGGCGGCGGCGAAGCCCGTGCCCAGCACCACGCTCTTCAACAGCACGCCCCAGCGGTCGCCCAGCCCGCTCATCACCCACCACAGCCAGCCGCCGAGTCCGAGCAGCGCGAGGTTGACGACGGCCACCAGCACCGCGGGCAGCGTGGCGGCGGCGTCCGCGCGTACCTCGTCCAGCACGCGCAGGTCGAGGAGGGCAAGGCGGCGCAGGCGTCCGAGCGTGGGCATGGGTCTCCTCGAGGCGGCGCGTC
>JBFWQJ010000227.1:0-4985 GCA_050249515.1 Dehalococcoidia bacterium
GGACTCGAAGACGTAGACGGCGTCGTCGTAGCGGCCCCCGGCCTGGATCGCCTGGTAGGGGCACGCCTCCGTGCACAGCCCGCAGTACATGCAGATGCGGAAGTCGATCTCGTAGCGGTCGATGCGCAGCGTGCCGTCCTCGCGCGGAGAGGTCTGGACGAGGATGCAGCCGTCGGGGCAGGCCTGCGCGCAGGTGGAGCAGCCGGTGCAGCGCTCCTCGAACCAGAGCAGGTTGGTGCGGGCCCGCACGGGGACCTCGCGCTGCTGCTCCGGGTAGTTCACGGTGATCGCGGGGCGGAACACATGGCGCAGCGTGGTCAGCATGCCGCGCGCGATGCCCATTCCGTACGCCACGTCGCCTCGATTCCCGCTGTCCGAGGTGGGCAGGCTCGCCCGGTGGGGAGAATAGCCGAGGTTCGCCGCAGGGGGTACCCGCGCGCTGCTCCCACGATTGTGAATGCTAGCACAGGGGCCGCGAGAACCGCCGCTCTCCGCTGCGCAAATCCTCGCTACTCCCGTATCCCGAACACCCGCCGCGCCTCCGGGACGAGGTCCGGGGTGTCGAGGTCGATCCAGACGGCCGGGTCGCGCTCGAAGGGGACGCGCACGGGTGGGTGCCGTTCGAGGACGGCGCGAAGGCCGTAGGTGGCGTCCGTCACCCTCGACAGTTCGGTGAGCAGGCGGCCCGCGACGACGACGGGGTGGCCGCCGTGCGCCTTGCCGTCGTCCGCCTCGTAGCCCGGCTGCACCACGTCCAGGTCGTCCGCGCGGCGTGCCTCCACCAGCCGATCGATGATCGAGGTGCGCGTGGGCTGGTCGACGTTCTGGATGACGATGGCCTCGATCGGGCCGGCGGGCGCCTCCCGCCCCGGCCGCAGCAGCGCCATCGCCCCCGCGGCCAGCGAGGTGGCCCGGCCCTGCGGCCAGCGCGCGTTGAACACGATGTGCTGTTCCGCGTGGCCGAGCACCCGCCGCACGCGCTCCGCCCTCGACCCGCACACGACCACGATGTCGTCCACGCAGGACGCCATGAGCTGCGCGTACTCCCACTCGATCAGCGTGCAGTCGCCCCACGGGAGCAGCGGCTTCGGCGACCCCATCCGTCGCGAGGCGCCGGCGGCCAGCAGGAGCGCGGCGACGGTCATCGGACGATCCCGTCTGCCGGCGCTAGCCGTGCGTCTCGCGCCACTCCGCCACGGCGTTGCGGACGGCGGCGGCGGCGAGGACGGAGCAGTGCACCTTCGACTTCGGGAGCCCGCCCACCGCCTCCGCGAAGTCCTCGCGCGTGAGGGCCAGCGCCTCATCCAGGTTGCGGCCGCGCAGCATCGTCGTCGCCATGGAGGACGTGGCGATGGTCGCCGGGCACCCGGAGGCGAGGAACGCCGCCGCGCCGATGCGGTCGCCGTTGCAGTCCCGGTCGATGCGCAGGAAGAGCCGCAGCGAGTCGCCGCAGACCGGGTTGGTCACGTACGCCTCGACGTCCGCGTCCTCCATCCGCCCGGCGTTCCTCGGGTGGTTGAAGTGGTCGATGACCGTCTCGCTGTAGTGCTCGGACGAGAGTGTCTCAGCCATGCGCCCATTGTCTCACGCGTGGGGAGGGTTACTAGTTCTGGCCACCACATCGCCCGGCGGACAGCGCCGCGAAGAACGCCACAGTCAGCAGTAGGGCGGCTCCGGTCGCGAGCCCGACGAACGATCGCAGGACGATCCGTCCTGCGCGCCGTCCCTCGTATTCCGATGGCAGCTCCGGGAGATCGAGCGTTCGTCCGGTATCTGCCCGTACGGCATCGCGAAGAATCGACAGCCACTGTTCTGCTTCTGGTCGCGCCAAACCGAGCAGCATTACATCCTTGAACTCGGTGACGAGGCGTTCCGTGAACAATGTCGCGGCGTCTTCTCGACTGCCACGGCCAAAGACGGTGACTCCGTACGACTCCATCCCCGTTGGGAATCCCGCGATCCGCTCGATGTCCTTCAGGAGGAGCGCTCGGCGTGATGGTCGGAAATCGCTGTTGGTGAAGAAGTCGCCACGTCTACGAGCGGTCAGACGTTCGAATGGCTGCGCACCGGCCTCTGCGAAGATGATCCGACGATTAGTCAGGGTGACAGCACCGCTCGATAGCAGTGTCCGCTCGTCGTGGAACCGCGGAAGCAGGCGTTCGTCTAGTTCGTTTCGGCTATTCAACGTGCGTGCCGCCGTACACCTCCGCCACGCTCCGCAGGCAGGCGAGGCCGTCGAGGGGGGCGTGGCGGGCGAGCGCGAGGACGCGGATGCGGCCGAGGCCGGTGGGGTCGGTGAGCGTCTCCGCGGCGCGGCGGTCGGCCATCCAGCGGCGGGCATCCTCGTGCGCGCGGGACTCGGCGGCGCGGAGCGCGTCCGGGAGGCCGAGGACGGTGAGCGCCTCCGCCTGCGATGTCGGCGGAGCGGCGCTCCAACCCTCCCCGGCCTCGACGACGGCCGCGGCGAGCGAGGTCAGGTCGACGTGGTACGTGAGGTCGGTGCGGCTGGGCTCGGACAGCGGGTCGGGCACGGGGGAATGCGCGCGGAACGCCATCAGGGTGCCCTCGCGCCGCCACGAGGCGTACAGGTCGCGCGCCTCGTAGCCGTAGTCGATCGTCAGCACGTACCCGCGCTCGACCTTCGCGGCGATGCGCCGCATGGCGTCGAGGCTCGCGAGGCCGACCTCGACGCGTGCGCCATCGCCGGGCAGCAGGCCGAGCCGCGCGAAGTGCGCGGCGATCGCGGGCGTGCTCGGCGGGCCCTCGACGAGGGTGATGGTGGAGGGGGCCGGAGTCGAAGCGGAGCGCGCCACGTACCACTCGCTCCACGCGGGCGGCGAGTCGCCCCGGCGCGTCACGAGGTGCGCCGGCAGCGCATCGAAGAACTCGTTGCTGATCACGACGCCGGTGACGCCGCCGGGGGCCGCGGCCCAGTCGTCGAACAGGGCATGCTCGGCGTGCAGGCCGGCCTCGGCGAGGGCGGCGCGCTGCGCGGCGAGGCGATGCGGATGGCCATCCAGCAGCACGGGACGGAGCGCGGCGAAGCACTCGGGCGCGCGCGCCTGCAGCCAGGTGAGCATCGCGACCGAGAACGCGCCCGACCCGCCGCCGACCTCGACCAGGTCGAAGCGCGCCGGGCGGTCGAGGCGCTCCCAGCACTCCGCGACCTGCCGCGCCCAGAGGTAGCCGAAGATCGGGTGCACCTCCGGGCTCGTCTCGTAGTCGCCCTGCGCGCCCCAGGCGAGGCCGGCGCGGCTGTAGTAGCCGTGCTCCGGGTGGCCGAGGGCGAGCGCCATGAAGTCCGCGAAGGTGATGCGCCCGCCGGCCGCCTCGATCGCCTCGTGCACGAAGCGCGCGAGCGGCGTGCTGCGCGCGGCGAGCGCGAAGTCGTCGTGCGGCGGCGGCGAGGCATCGGGTGGCGTCATGCGGCGATCGTACGCGGGCGGCGGCGCTAGAGCGTGTTGAGCACGGTCAGCAGGTTGCTCGTGATCTCATCGACGCCCCACGAGGCCAGCTCCAGCGCGCGGTCGGCGTCGTCCACGGTCCAGGCGTTCACGCGCCGGGCACGGTCGCGCAGCACGGCCACCTCGTCCGCGCTGTGGAGCAGCGTGTGGCGCACGGCGACGGCGGTCTCCGGGATGCGGCCCGCGTCCCGCCCCGCGAGGTAGGCGCGGAGCTGCGCCTCCGTCCGCACGGAGTAGCCCACGCGTACGCCCGGCAGCCACGCCCGCACGCGGTCCGCGATGCGCCAGTCCTCGCACGTCACGCGGATGCGCGCGTGCACGGCCTCGTCCGCGAGCGCGCGGGCGAGGTCCGGCGCCGGGTCACCCAGCCACGACCGCAGGTCGATGACGATCCCGGTGTCCTCGGACGTCGCCGCCAGCACCGTCTCCAGTTGCAGCGTGTTCGAGCGCCGTCGGAGCCCGCGCGGCCCGACGAGGATCGGAAGCGGCCCCAGCGGCCGTTCGTGGTGCGCGCGCAGCCCGTCTCCGTGCACCCACACGTCCGCCTCGAACGCGTCGACGGCGGGGTGCCGCGCGAGCGCGAGCAACTGGTCGAGGTCGCCGGTGGCGGCGTTGCCGGCGCCGTGCAGGATGCGCGTGACGGGCATGGAGCGTCCTCGCTGGACGGTGGCGGGCGTGGCGGGGTTGGTGCTGCCGGCGAGGCGTGACGGGCTAGCGCGCGGCGCTGGTGCCCATGGCCTGCACGAAGACGGAGCGCGGGCGCGCGTGGTCGAGCTCCACCAGGAACAGGCTCTGCCACTGGCCGATGTGCGCGGCCCCCTCGTGGATCGGGACCGCCTCGGACGAGCCGAGGAAGAGGTGCTGGCAGTGGGCGTGGCCGTTGGCGCACTCGCGGTCGGTCATGTTCACGGTGCGGATCGAGAAGTCGTTGTGCTCGTAGTAGTCGCCGGCGGGGGCGATGCGGGAGAGCACGCGCGCCATGTCGTTCAGCAGCAGCGGCTCGTGCTCGTTCAGCACGATCGCCGCCGTCGTGTGGTTCGACATGATCGTGAGCTGCCCGTACTGCACACCGGAGCGCGCGACGACGTTCTGGATGTCCGCCGTGATGTCGATGAACTCGAGCGCGTGCGAGGTCTCGTAGTGGAGCGTCTCCGCGTAGGCGATGAACTGGGTCGCAGGGACGGCGGCGGTGTGGACCGTCTGGATCCTCGGCCGGGAAGCGCTGTCGACCATGCCCTGCTCTGTCCTAGGCGGTGGAGGCTCGGTGAGAACCCGGCCACTCTGAGCGTATCAACGATCGGAAATGGATGCTACGGCAACCCGCGAATCGTCACGGTCCCGCTCCTACGGCCCGGACTCTCCGCCCTCGTCCACCGCATGGCGGCGGAGCGACCGGACCGTCTCGGAGATCGTCTGGATGTCCCGGGCGCCGGCGCGGTAGCGCTCGTACTGCTCCAGGTCGGTCAGCGCCTCGTGCAGCTCGCCCAGGCGCTCCCGGAGCATGCCGCGGTCGCGGATCTC
>JBFWQJ010000228.1:0-4977 GCA_050249515.1 Dehalococcoidia bacterium
TAGAGCGATGAAGTCAAGCCCGCCGGGCCGCGCGCCCGGGCCCTCCCTTGACCGGGCCCTCGCGGGTGAGAGACTGGCCGCGCGCCGCGAGCCGCGCGGGGCTGCGAGGGAGATGTCGATGACCGTTGTGCTGCTGCACCCCGTCGGGCTGGATGTCGAGTGCTGGGACCTCTGCGGCCTCGAGGGCGAGCGCTTCGAGTACCCGGGCAACGGCGACCGCCCGCTCCCGCCCTCCGGCTCCTACACGCTGGAGGGACTCGCGGACGAGGTGGCCGCGGCCTACACCGGCCCGCTCGACCTCGTGGGCGTGTCCATGGGCTGCGCGGTCGCGGAGTACACGGCGCTGCGGCATCCCGGGCGCGTGCGCTCGCTCTTCCTCGCCGACGGCGGCAACAGCGCGCGCACCAGCGAGCAAGAGCGCGAGCGCCTGGCCGCCGGCACGGAACTGCCGAACGAGCGCGCCGAGACGCAGGAGCGCTCCACGATGGAGGAGACGCTGGACTGGGCGCTGAAGCGCTGGTTCACGCAGGCCGCGATCGACGCCGACCACCCCGGCGTGCAGTACACCCGCCGCCGCTGGCTGGCGAACACGCCGCAGGGCGTCGCCGCCAATTGGCGCGCCAACGGCCGCTCCGCGATCAAGGACCTGCTGCCCTCGATCACCATCCCCGTGACCGTCGCCATCGGCCGCGCCGACTTCGCGGGGGGCACCACTCCGGTCGAGTCTGCCGAGGCGCTGTCGAAGGTGTTCCCCAACAGCCGCTTCGAGGTCCTGGAGGGGCCGCACATGATCCACCTCGAGAACCCGGAGGACTTCGCCGCCGCCGTCCGCCGTCACCTCGCATGGGTGGAGTCCGAGGCGGGAGCCGCCGCGCGCTGACCGCTCCGCTGCCATCACGCCGCCTTGATGTCGCCTTTACATTGGCTCCGGATCATGGGGGCGGTGCGCATCGGGCGGAGGCGGGGTGGCGATGGCAGGCCGCGGTCCGATCGAGGTCGAATGGCAGTTCGACGCGCCTGACCTAGAGGCCGTCGACGCCTGGCTGCGCGCCCAGCCGGCGCACGCCGCGCTCGCGCTGGAGGAGCGCCCGCCGAAGCGCCAGCGTGACACCTACTTCGACACCGCGGAGTGGCGTCTCTTCCACGCCGGCCTGAGCCTGCGCAGCCGTATCGCGGGCGGCGACGCCGAGACAACGCTGAAGGCCCTCCCGGCCCGCGGCGACGGCCCCGTCGCCCGCGCTGAGCAGTCCGAGCCCGGCGAGATCGAGGCGGTGCAGGAGGGCGTCTCCGCGCTCGCCGACCGGCTGCGGCTGATGCTCCGAGGGCAGCCGTTGCGGCCGCTGTTCACCGTCGCCACGCACCGCCGCACGTGGCTCGCGCGCGCCGGCGACGACGTGCTCGCAGAGATCGCCCTCGACGACACGACCGTCGAGGCGCCGACGGGGGTCACCAGCGTGCTCCGCCGCGTCGAGGTGGAGCAGGTCGCCCCGGGCGGCCTCGCCCGCGTCGAGGCGTTCCTCGACGCCATGCGCGCGGAGTGCGCGCTGGAGCGGGCGGCCGGCAGCAAGTTCGACGCCGGCCTGGCCACCGCCACCGCCGGCGCACGGCCCGGCCCGCCCGACCTGGGCCCGACCGCGATCGCGGCGGACGACCGCGCGGTGGACCGCGCGTACGCCGTCCTGCGCCGCCGGACGGGCGAGTTCCTCGCGCGCGAGGCGGGGACGGCGCTCGGCGAGGACCCGGAGCAGCTGCACGCCATGCGCGTGGCCACCCGTCGCCTCCGCGCCGCGATGCGGGTGTTCGACGCCGTCCTCCCGCCCGCGCTGCTGGAGGCGCGCGACGAACTGCGCTGGTTCGCGCAGGAGCTCGGCGCCGTGCGCGACCTGGACGTGCAGCTGGAGCACCTGGAACAGCTGCGCGCCACCGCCGTCTGGGCGGAGGCGACCGCGCTCGCGCCCCTCGTCACCCAGTTCGAGCGCCGGCGCATCGAGGCGCGCGAGGCGCTGCTCGCGGCGATCGCGGGCGACCGCTACGCGCGGCTCGTCACCGCGTTGCGCACGGCGCTGCTCGCGGGGCCGGCCCCGGACGCGCCCGACGTGTCCTCCGCGGACGAGGCGCGCCGGGTCATCCTGCGCCGCTACCGGCGCTTCGAGACGGACGCCGCCGCGCTGCGCCCCCGCTCCCCGCACGAGGCGTTCCATGCGCTGCGGATCCGCGGCAAGCGCCTCCGCTACTCGCTCGAACTGTTCATGGACCTCGCCGGCCGACCGGGGGGCCGCGCGCTCGCCTCGCTGCGCGCCCTCCAGGACCTCCTCGGCGAGCTCCAGGACCTCGCGACCACGGATGAGCGGCTGCGCGCGCTGGTGCGCGATGAGGCGGCGTCGCTGCCGCCGGACACTCTGGTGATGATCGGCCGTCTCATGGAGCGCCACGAGGAGCGCGCGGCGGAGATCGTGCGCGCCTTCCCGCGTGCCCGCGCCGCCTTGCTGCGCGACTTCGCCCGCGTCCGCCGCCGCCTGCGCCCGCCCGCCCCGCCCGTCGAGGAGCCCGCGCCCGCCGTCGAGGCGACCGATCTCCTCGCGGCATCCGAGTCGCCGGCGGCGCCCGAGACACCGGAGACGCCGGAGGCGCTGCCGACCGCGCCGATCGCCGTCGCGCAGCGCGCGCTCACCGTCATCACCACGCGCCCCCGCCCATCACGGCTCGCCGCCGCCGACGCGATCCGCGCGTTCATCCGCTTCTTCCGGGGCCGGCGATGAGCCAGCGCCTCTACCTCGTGCGGCACGCCGTCGCGCTCCCCCGCGACCCGGCGCGCTGGCCGGAGGACAGCGAGCGCCCGCTGAGTCGAGGTGGTGAGCGCTACTTCCGCCGCGTCGCGCGGGGGCTCGCCCGCACCGTCGCCCCGCCGGAGGTGGTGTGCAGCAGCCCGTGGCTGCGCGCGTGGGAGACGGCGCTGATCCTCGAGTCGGCGGGCTGGCCGGGCCCGCAGGTGCTCCCGGCGCTCGCCCCGGGCGGCGACCCGGAAGCGGTCGTCGCGACGATCCCGGCGGAGGCCGGGCGCGTCGTCCTCGTCGGGCACGAGCCGGACCTCGGCCGCCTCGCCTCGTTCCTGCTCACCGGCGATCCCGACCGCGTGTCGATCGAGGTGAAGAAGGGCGGCGTCATGCTGCTCGACCACGACCGGGACCGCGCGCGCGCCACGCTGAAGTGGCACGCCGCACCGCAGTTCCTCCGGCGCATCGGCTAGCCGCCCCGCGCGCGGCGCGCGTCGAGTCGCCCCCCACGCCTCGCGAGGCTCAGCGCGCGTGTCCTGCCGGCACCGGCGGTGCCTCCTCGGGGCGGAAGGCCGCGTCCAGCGCGTGGTCGATCGAGGGGTGCGTGAACTGGAAGCCGGCCTCCAGCAGCTTGCGCGGCAGCACCTTCTGGTCGGACAGGATCGCCTCGTCCGCCAGCGCGCTGCCGAAGGCGAGCCGGAGCACGAACGCCGGCACCGGGAATAGCGTCGGCCGGTGCAGCGCATGCCCCAGCGCGTGCGTGAACTCGAGGTTCGTCGCGGGCGTCGGGGCGGTCAGGTTCACCGGCCCCTGCAGGCTCGGCTGGTCGATCATGAAGATGATGCCGCGCACCACATCCGCCGTGGCCACCCAGGAGAACCACTGCCGGCCGTCGCCCAGCGGCCCGCCGAGACCGAGCTTGAACGGAAGCAGGACGCGCCGGATCAGCTCGCTGTCGCGCGCGATGATTGGGCCGAAGCGCGCGTGCACCACGCGGATGCCCGCCTCCGTCGCGCGCGCCGCCTCCGCCTCCCAGTCCGCAACGAGGTCGGCGAGGAACCCCTGGCCCTTCGTCCCCTGCTCGGTCTGCTCCTGCGCGCCGGAGTTGCCGTAGTAGCCGGTCGCGGAGGCCGTCACCAGCACGCGCGGCGGGCGCGCGAGCGTCCGCAGGTGGTCCACCAGCACCCGGGTCGAGTCGATGCGGCTCGCGCGCAGTTCCGCGCGCCGCGCGGCGCTCCACCGCTTCGCCGCGATCGACGTGCCGGAGAGGTGCACCACGGCGTCGAAGCCCTCCAGCGCCCCGGGCGCGAACCACCCGGAGGCGGGATCCCACATCGCGCCCGCGCTGCCACGCTTGCCGCGCGGCACGATGAGCACCTCGTCGGAGCGGGCCTCCAGCGCCTCCTGCAGCGCCGACCCCACGTACCCCGAGCCGCCTGTGATCGCGATCCGCATGTCCGTCTCCTCCGTGCTGCCCGGGGCATTCCCGGACACCACGAGGCTACGGAGCGTGGCCCACAGGGGCGTCGCGGGAACCTCGTACGGGGGTGGCGGATACCACGCAGGCCGGCGCCGCACGGGCGCGCGTCCTGCCGGGGAAGGGCGTCAGGCGTATCCGTGCGTCAGCGCGAAGGCCGCGGCCTCCGTGCGACTGCGGCAGCCGATCTTGGGGTACAGGTTGGTCAGGTGACGCTCCACCGTGTGGACGCTCAGGCCCAGCGCCGCCGCGATCTCCTTGTTCGCGCGGCCGCGCGCCACCAGCGCCAGCACCTCCGCCTCGCGCGCGGTCAGCGCCTCGCCGCCCGGCGCGACCGTCGAGGCCGCTGCGGCCGCCGGTGCGGCGTGCTCCTCGATCCCCAGGAACGCCTCGATCGCGCGGACGCCGCCCTCGATGTCGCCGGAGAAGGGGGACGCCGACTCTCCGGCGAGCACCTGCAGCTCCGCGTCGGGGATCGCCGCCGCCAGCCCGCGCGCCACGTCGAGGCGCTGCGAGGGGGCGTCTCGGCGCTGGAGCACCAGCGTGCGCGCGCGCACCTCCGGCAGGAGCGCGCGCACGTCGTAGTCGCGGGCCGAGGCGAACGCGCGCATCGCGGTGACGGGGGCGACGCAGGCGTTGAAGTAGAGCGCGGTGTCGCGCGTCTCCTCGCCCGCCCCGGCCGTCCACGTGCGCGCCGCCATGTCCAGCAGCATCGGCCAGTGCGTC
>JBFWQJ010000229.1:0-4931 GCA_050249515.1 Dehalococcoidia bacterium
CAGCCGGTCGGACAGATTGCGGAAGTACTCGCCGCCGATGCGACGCGCGGCGGCGTACTCCAGCACCTCCGGGGTCTGGCGTGCCTCCACCAGCAGGAACTGGTCGTAGCCCAGCTCCTCCGTCAGCGCGTGTACCTTCGCCAGCTCCTCGGAGGAGCGGGAGCGCCGCCGGCCGTGGTAGCACGCGACGGCGAGGAGGAAGCGGCCGATCGTCAGTTCGCGGCGGGCGCCGGTCTCCTCGGCGCGCTCGATCGCCAGCTCCAGCGCGGCGATCGCCTCCGGGTAGGCCTGCTGGCTGATTAGCGTGGCGCCCACGCCGTTGCCGAAGCGCGCCTGCTGCATCTGCGCCCCGCTCTGCACCGCGGTGCGCAGGCCGTGGTCGAGGAGCGCCCGCGCGTGGGCGTGGTCGCCGCGCTCGCGATAGCACATCGCCAGTCCGTAGGTCGCCGCCATGATCAGCGCGGGGTCGTCCACGTCCTGCGCCTCGTGGATCGCGATCGTGAACAGCGGGATCGCGTTCTCCAGGTGGCCCAGGTCGCGCTCCACGGAGGCGAGGCCCTCCGTGCCGTACGCCTCGTAGCGGCGCTGGCCCAGCGCGCGGGCGCGTTCGATGACCGCCTTGAAGGCGTCACGCGCCGTCTCCACCTCGCCCAGCATGTGCTGGACGACGGCCATGTTGTTCATCGTCGCGATCTGCGCCTCGGGCTCTGCGAGCATCCGCCAGCGGCGCTGCGCGATCGTGTACTCCGTCATCGACTCCGCGAGCCAGCCGAGGTTGTAGAGCGTCGCGCCCAGCGCGTCGTGCGCCTCCGCCGCGCGGTGGTCGTCATGCAGCGTGCCGAAGGACTCCGCGGCGGTGCGCAGGCGCTCGCGCGCGAGCTCCAGCCGCCCGGCACGGCGGAGGGTGTTGCCCTCCTCCAGGTCGAGCTCCGCGAAGAGCGCGTCCGCGTCCGAGAGCGACTCCTGCGCCATCTGGCGCGCCGCGCGGCAGTGCGTCATCGACTCCGACAGGTGGCCCAGCGCGCGGAGCGCGACGCCGCGGTACAGCCGGGCGCGCACGCGCTGCTCGATCTCCAGCGCCTGTGTCTCGATCGCGTCGAGCCGGCGCAGGCATTCCTGCCAGCGGTTCATCTTCGACGCGAGGCGCGCGCGCGTGATCGCGAGGTCCGTCTCCTGGTCGAGGATCGAGGAGGGCAGCCGGTCAATCCACTCGATGAGCGTGGACCACGCGCCGCGCTGGTACAGCGGCTCACGCAGGTCGTACAGCTCGCGCACCACGCCCGGCCAGTCCTGCGCCTCGATCGAGAGGTCGATGGCGTCGCTGGTGCGGCCGCGTCGCGCGCAGGCGGCGGCGGCGTTCCGGCGGAGCTCCAGCAACTGCGAGGGGCGCTCGCGCTGGAGGCGCTGCAACAGGTGCTCGCGGAGCAGCGGGTGCATGCGGTACCACTCGCCGCCCTCGCGGTCGTCCAGGCGCTGGAGCAGGTGGTTCGTCTGGGAGAGGCCGCGCAGCGTCGCGCCGGTATGCTCCAGCCGCGTCATGTCCTGCACGAACTCGCGGTCGAAGATCGGCAGCAGCGCGCAGGCCGTGAGCACGGACTCCTCGTCCTCGCTCAGCCGGTCCAGCACCTCCTGGTCGATGAACTGCGTCAGCACGAAGCCGATGTCCGCGCCGCCGGTGAGGCCGCGGCCGGGGTCGTAGTGGTCGGCCATGACGGCCAGCGCGGCGGCCCAGCCGTCCGCACGGCGACGGATGTCGCGGCGGGCCGTGGCGTCCATCAGTCCGGACAGCTCCAGCAGCGTGTCCGCCTCGTCGTCGGTGAAGACCAGGTCGCGCGCGGTGATCGTCAGCGTGCGGCGCTGCGCGGTGAGCCGCGCGAGCGACCCGAGCGCGGGCCACGTCCGCGAGAGCAGGTACGGCCGCAGGTTCATCGGCAGCATGCGGATCAGCGTGTCCAGGACCGCCGCCGCCTCCGGCGCGTCGTCCAGCACATGCAGGTCGTCGATGACCAGCGCGAACAGCTCGTCCACCTCGTCCTGCACGGCGCTGGAGAACTCCGCGGCGAGGGCCGGAGCGCTGCGCGGCGCACCGCCGAGGTCGAGGCGCTCGAGCAGGCCGCCGAGGGCGTCGGGGAACGCCTGGCGGACGGCGCCCATGAGGTTGGTGAGCAGGACGACGGGGTCCGTGTCCTGCCGGTCCAGCGAGAGCCACGCGACCGGCAGCCCCGCTTCCGTGACCCAGTCCACGGCCAGCGTCGACTTCCCGTACCCGGCGGGCGCGCTGACGATGATGACGTCGTGCTCCATCGCACGGTTCAGGGCGGCGACCAGCCGCTCCCGGCGGACCGTGTCGCCTCGGCGGCGGGGCGGGACGAGCTTGGGCAGGAAGAACCGCTCGCGCGACCCGCCGGGGGGGCGCTCAGATCCCGTCGAGGTGCGGACGGTGGAGCCGGTCACGGGAGCGATGATAGTCCACCGTGATGCGCGTGGCGTCCCCCGGAACACCTAGTCCTCACCCGCTCACCTCGATGTCCGCTGCTCGCACAAGCGTGCTATGGCACGCGCCCTCTGACGCGAAGTTGGCGAGAGGTTGGCGAGAGCGCCGGTCATAGGCTCCCAACTTGCGAGGGCCGGTGCATGAGGCAAGGCCGCGAGTCCAAGGAGCGTCAGTTGGGGGAGCCGCAGGCAGAACTGCGGGCTGCCGTTGGTGCGCTGTTGAACAGGAACCTCATGGAGACGCCCGCGACCGGCAACGCGGAACTCGACCTCCTGGTCCAGGAGATCGCTGAACTGCGTCCGCTTCCGTCCGTGGCGCTGCGCGTCCTGAAGATCGCGGAAAGTGAGCATTTCTCCGCTCACGAGCTCGCCCAGGCCATCGGCACGGACGCGGCGCTCACGGCGAAGATGCTCCGGCTGGCCAACTCCGCCTACTACGGCTTCCCCCGCCGCATCAGCACCGTCCGCGACGCGGTCGTCCTCCTCGGCTTCCGCGCCGTCCGCTCCGCCACTCTCGCCGCTTGCGTGATCGAGACGATGCCGCGCGGCACCCACATCGAGGACCGCGGGTTCTGGCACTTCTCGATCACCGTCGCCATGCTCGCGGAGGTGCTGGCCCGCTCCGCGCGCCGCCACACGGACGAGGCGTACACCGCCGGTGTCCTCCACAACATCGGCCGGCTGGCGCTGGACCAGCACCGGCCGGACCAGTTCCGCCGCGCCGTCCTGCTTGCCCAGCGCGAGCAGATGACGCTGCCGGAGGCGGAGCGCGCGCTCCTCGGCTTCACGGACGCGCAGCTCGGCGGGGCGCTCGCTCTGCACTGGAACTTCCCGGCGGAACTGGCGGAGGCGGTCGCGGACCACCAGCAGCCGCTGGACGCCCTGGACGACCGCACCAGCCTCACCGCGCTCGTCGTGCGCGCCCGCGAGTTCGCGCGCGACCGAGGCATGACGGACGGCGTGGAGCCCGCGGCGGAACGTGAGCCCGACCGCGGCTGGCTGATCGCCCCCGTCGCCCCCGTCCTGGCGCAGGCCGGGGGCATCGAGGGCGTGATCGAGCGGGCCGCCGCGTTCATCGACCAGACGATGGGATCGTCGTAGGCCGTGCAGGGCCTTCGCGGGGGCGCGGCACTCCCCCGTGACGGCCGCCTGGGAGGAGCAGGCAACCCGATGGAACAGCCGCACCCCTTCCTGTCCGCGTCCTTCCCCGTGGAGGTGCGCCACTTCCGTGATCCCGACGGCACGCTCCTCGCCGCCCAGTTGATCGAGGTGGACGCCTGGGACGACCTGCTCCGTGCGCCCCTCTGCGCCGAGGAGGGCGACGTCCGCGTGGTGTTCCTGGAGAGCGGGAACGTCCCGCGCGGGATCCCGCCGTGGCTGGGCATCTGCGCCTCGCGCATCCCGGAGCAGGACGAGCCGTGGCTCGTCGCGCTCGCGCTGCAGCTCTGGGACGCCTCGCCGTTCCGCCGGGAGCCGGGGCCGTCGGCGGAGGAGTACGTGCGCGCCGCGTTCCACGCGCTCTGCCCGCCCCACCCCCCGTGCGAGGTGGGCCCCGACGCCGCCCCCACCGTGGTCGACTTCCTGCGCGGGCGACCCGACCCCCTCGGACGGCTCGCCGAGGAGGGCCCGGACGGCTTCGAACGCTGGCTGCGCGTGGGCTGGGAGACGCCGGAGGCGCTGGCGCGGGACATCCTGCTGGAACGCCTGCTGGACGCCGACGCGATCGAGCAGGTCGCCACGATCCGCCGCGTGGAGCGCGCCGAGGTGGAGGCGGGGAGCGAGTTTGACCTGCTGGCCCGCGAGCGCCGCGCGCTGCTGCCACGGCTGGACCCGCTCCAGTTCTTCATGGACGGCCGCGCGTTCGATGCGGCGGTGAAGGACGCCGAGGCCTGGCTGAAGCGCTACGTGGAGGCCTACGGGGCGCACTGCCGGCGGCTGTCGGCGATGGCCGCCGTGTTGCCCTCGGAGTTGCTCGCGGCGATCACCGTCGCGGAGTTGCTGCGCTCGCTGAACAAGAGCTCCCGCCGCGGCGCGCCCGTGGGCGAGGAGGCACTGGACCGGTTGAAGGCCGCGATCGACGAGATCCAGGCGATCGAGCCCGCGCCGCCGGACTTCCCCGTCCCGGGGATCGTCCTGGGGCGCGTGCCCACCGCCTTCGCGGAGGCGCGCCTCGCCGCCGCCGCGGTGCTCGCCGCCGTCGACGTCCATCGCCGCCGAGCATCGATGTAGCTCGTCCCTACTCGATCGCCCGGACACGGAACGGGCGCGCCTCCCAGGGGGAGAGCGCGCCCGTTCGCTGTCTGCCGGTCCGGCCGAGGCCGGCGGGGCTTACTTCAGCGTCTTGATGTACGCGATGATCTGGTCGATCTGCTCCGGCTTGAGCGTGTTGCCGAAGGTGGCCGGCATCACGTTCGCCGCGAAGCCCTTCACGACCTTCG
>JBFWQJ010000230.1:0-4935 GCA_050249515.1 Dehalococcoidia bacterium
GCGCTGCCCTTCGCGGATGCCCTCCACGCCCTCGCCCACCTCGTCCACCACGCCGGCCAGCTCGTGGCCGGGGATGACGCCGGGGGCGGCGTGCTTCTCGCCGCGGTAGACGCGCACGTCCGAGGCGCAGAGCGAGGCGGCGGCGACGCGGAGGCGGATGGCGCCCGGCCCGGCGTGCGGCTCCGGCCGATCCTCAACGGTGACGTTGCCGGGGGCGTGGAAGATCGTGGCGCGCATTCGGGTACCTCGCAGGGGGCGGACGGGTGCTGGCCGGGCCAGTATCTCAGTCCACGGGCGGGGGTGCATCGCCGCAGCATCCGGGCACGAAGAACCCCCGCGCGGAGGCGGGGGTCATCGGTGCCGGGGCGCGAGCCGGGAGGCTACGCGGCGGCGGTCTGCTTCGCCTTCAGCTGCTGCGCCAGGCGGGACTTGCGGCGCGCGGCGGCGTTCGGGTGGATGACGTTGCGGCGGGCGGCGCGGTCCAGCGCGGACTGCGCGGCGCGCACCAGGTCGCCGGCACCGTCCTCGTTCCGCTGGATGGCGGCACGGGCGTCACGCACGGCGTGAGCGGCGCGGGTGCGGAAGGGCTTGTTGCGCTCGGTGTGCGCAATCGTCTGACGAACGCGCTTGCGCGCCTGGAGAGAGTGAGCCATCGGAATCCCCCTGAATACGGACAGACATCGTAGAGGAGGATCCGCGGCTGCGTCCATCCTCGGGCCGTCCGGGTCTCCCCGCGGCTCCCGAGGGCGCGCGGAGGGGTGTCAGCGGGCGGCGGCGGGGATGTCCTCCAGCACCGCGGCGAAGGCCTCCCAGTCCGGGATGTCGAACACGATCCGGTTGTCCGCGGGGAGCCGTCCGTGCTCCGTGCGGACGTGGATCTCGTGCCCGGCCAGGACGAAGTCCCGGAGCACCGTGCAGAGGTTGGCCAGATACTGCTGTCGCAGCTCGTCCTTCCTCGTCATCTCCGTCTCCTAGCACGCGCGACCTTCTCGGCGATCGCAGTACCGAGCCCGAGACTACCGCACCCACCGTGCGACGAGCCGGTGCCGGGCGTGTCGCGCGCAATACAGTTGAGCCCGCGCTCCGAGGCCGTCCTGCGGATCGTGCGCGGATCGCATGCGATGTTGATCGCCTGCACGCCGGTTTCCGGGCGCTCGTCGCCCCGTTTGCCTCGCGACGGGCCGCGCCGGATCATGGACGGTATGCCCGACCCGCAGCCTCCCGCCTGGAAGACGCCGCCGCCGGGACCGGGCGACGGCACCGGGCCGGGCGGCGCAGGGGACGGCGACCGGCCGCAGCGGGATCTGCTGCGCCCGCGCGAGGTTCCCGACCCCGATCCGGACGCCCCGCACCCGTACGAGGAGCACCAGCGCGACCGCGGGCGCCTGCGCCGCTACCTGATCGGCGAGCCCCAGCCGCGCCGCGCGCGCGTGGGGATGATGGCGAGCGCGGCGGGGATCGTCGCGATCGGCTTCCTGCTGTCGCGCGTGCTCGGGGTCGCGCGATCGGTGGCGATCGCGAATGCGTTCGGCACGGACCCGGAGCTGGCGGCGTACTGGGTGGCGTTCCGGCTGCCCGACCTCGTGTTCCAGCTGCTCGCCGGCGCCACGCTGTCCGCCGCGTTCATCCCGACGTACAGCCGCATCCGCACCGCCCGAGGCTCGCGCGCCGCGTGGAAGCTCGCCTCCAGCGTGCTGCACCTGGTGAGCGTCGCCACGTTCGCGGCGGCGGGCCTCGCCTACCTCGCCGCGCCGGAGATCGTGCCGTGGCTCGCGCCGGGGCTGGGCGAGGCGACCGGCCGCGAGGCGGAGCTGACCGCACTGGCGGTCCACCTGACGCGGCTGATGCTGCTGTCGCCGCTCTTCTTCGGGATTTCGGGGATGCTCACGGGCATCCTGAACGCCCGCCAGCACTTCCTCGCCCCGGCCATCGCTCCGCTGATCTACAACCTGAGCATCATCCTCGCCGCGCTGTTCCTCGCAGAGCCGTACGGCGTGGAGGGGCTGGCGTGGGGCGTGGTCGTCGGGTCCGCGGGACACCTGCTGGTGCAGATCCCGGCGCTGCGCAGCGTCGGCTTCCGGTGGACGCCCTCGCTCGACCTCTTCGCCGAGGGTGTGCGGGACGTGATGGCGCTGATGGGGCCGCGCGTCGTCGGCCTCGCGGCGGCGCAGGTGAACTTCCTCGCGGTGATCTTCTTTGCCTCGTTCGTCTCGGACGAGGCGATCAGCGCGATGAACTACGCGTTCCTGATGATGATGCTGCCCGTGGGCGTGATCGGCATGGCGATCTCCACCGCGGTGTTCCCCACGCTGGCGCAGCACGCCGCCGCGCGCGAGACGCAACTGCTGCGCGACGCGCTGACGCACGCGCTGCGGACGATCCTGCTGCTGGCGATCCCCGCCTCGGTCGCGCTGATCCTCCTCGCCGGGCCGTCCGTGCAGGTGCTGCTGGAGCGCGGCGCGTTCGATGCGCGCTCATCCGCGCTGGTGGTGAGCGCGCTCACCGTCTACGGGGTCGGCATCTTCGCGCACAGCGGCGTGGAGATCCTGAGCCGCGGCTTCTACGCGCTGAGCGACACGCGCACGCCGGTGGCCGCGGCGGTGGTGGCGATGATCCTGAACGTGGCGCTGGCGGCGCTCCTCGTCACGCCGTTCGAGCTGCGCGGGCTCGCGGCGGCGGCGACGCTGACGGCGATCCTGGAGTTCGCGCTGCTGGTGCTGGCGCTGCGCGGGCGCATCGGCGGGCTGAACCGACCGGCGCTGGAGCGGACGCTGCGCAGCACGATCGCGGCGACCGTGATGATGTCGGTCGTCATCCTCGTCGCGCGGTTCGCGCTCGCCCGGCTGGGCGTGCACGGCACGGACACGCTCGGCGCGCTCGCCGTGCTCGTCGTCGCGGGCGGCCTCGGCGCGCTGACGTTCGCCGCCGTCTCGTACCGCCTCAACCGCCAGGACTTCGAGGCGCTGCTCACGCGCGGATAGCCTCGGCGGTGCGAGCGCGGTCGAGGGGTGGGAGCATCGACGCTTCGCGCGAGGGGTTCCGCCCCGTCGCGGTGCCCGTCCTGCTACAATGACCGTGCCCCCAACCTCTACAAGGGAGCGATTCGAGCGGACGCGTCCGGCGTCCGCTTCTTGGCGTGCGCCGAGGAGCGGCTTCCCGGGGGGACCTCGATGAAGCGGGCTGCGTAGAGGGTGTAGACGGGGCGCGAAGGAGATCCCATGGCGTTCAATGACCGCGAACTGACCTGCCGCGACTGTGGCTCGTCGTTCGTCTTCACCTCCGGCGAGCAGGAGTTCTACGCGACGAAGGGGCTGCAGCACGACCCGGTGCGCTGCCCGTCCTGCCGCCAGACCCGCAAGCTGCTCCGCCCCGAGGACCGCGAGGAGGCGCCGACGTTCGGCGTGTACGTCTCGTGGGGCGGGCGCACCCCGCGCCAGCTGCACGTGGCGGCCTGCCACCAGTGCGGCCAGACGACGGAAGTGCCGTTCGTGCCGCGCGGCGACCGCCCGGTGTACTGCTCCAACTGCTATAACGACGTGCGTTCGAAGCAGGAGCAGCAGGAGGCCGTGGAGGCGGAGGCCGCCGCGGCGCGCATCGCCGCTGCTGCGGGCAACGCCCCGGCGCTGGAGGGCTCCGGCCCGCCGCGCCCGGTGGTGCACGACCCGGACGCGGGCCGCATCTAGCGCGGCCGCAGGGAGTCCGCGCGGAGCGGAGCAGGGAGCACCCGGATGGTCGCCTCGCTGGCGGTGGACGTGGTGCTCCTGGCGGCGCTCATCGGGCTGTGGGTGTTCATCCTGCGGACCGCGCGGCGACTGGCGGCCGCCGATCCCGCGGGGACGGCGCCCCGCCCGCGGCGGCCGATGAAGGGGCTGACGCTGGCCGGGATGGTGCTGTGGTTCGTGTCCGCGAACATCGCGGACCCGTCCACGCGCGCCGGCGTGTTCTACCTCGGCTGGGTGCTCGTCTTCGGGGACGCCGCCTGGTACCTGTGGGCGCTGCGACGCCTTGATCGGCCGGAGGCGCGGAACCTAGACTGATCGCCAGCACGTACACAGACAACAGCGACGACGGAGACGAGTAGTCGCGCACGAGCCGCGAAGCGAACCCGGGACGGTGCGAGCCGGGTGCGAGCGACGCGCGACGAAGATCACTCCCGAGCTGCCGCCCGAAACCGCCGCGCCTCCTCGGAGGCGCTCGAGGGAGTAGACGCGGCCGGAGCGCCCACCGTTACCAGGGGCAGCGCGGTGATGGCCGCGCGGTGAGCGGCGTCGCGTCGCCTCGATCGAGGCTGCGCGCGCAACGCGGGTGGTACCGCGGGTGTTCGATTCATCGAGCGCTCGTCCCGCACCGAGACAGTCGGTGTGGGACGGGCGCTCTCTTTGTGCCCGAGGAACGAGGACTCGCATGACGGCAGCGCCGAAGTTCGAAGCGGTCAACTCCCGCGTCTCCCTCCCGGAGCAGGAGGAGCGCGTCCTCGCGTTCTGGAAGCAGCACGACATCTTCAAGCGCTCCGTGGAGGAGCGGCCCGAGGACCGCGTGTTCTCGTTCTTCGAGGGCCCGCCCACCGCGAACGGCAACCCGGGCATCCACCACGTGCTGGCGCGCGTGTTCAAGGACCTGATCCCGCGCTACCGCACCATGCGCGGCTACCGCGTGCCGCGGAAGGGCGGCTGGGACACGCACGGGCTGCCGGTGGAGCTGGAGGTGGAGAAGGCGCTCGGCCTCAACTCGAAGCAGGCGATCGAGGCGTACGGCGTGGAGGAGTTCAACCGCCAGTGCCGTGAGTCCGTGTTCAAGTACGTGTCGCAGTGGGAGCGGATGACGGATCGCATCGGCTTCTGGGTGGACATGGAGGACGCGTACGTCACGTACTCGCCCGACTACGTGGAGTCCTGCTGGTGGATCTTCAAGCGGCTGTGGGACACGGACCTGGTG
>JBFWQJ010000231.1:0-4933 GCA_050249515.1 Dehalococcoidia bacterium
CCCGGAGTTCGCCGACCGGTTCGCGCGCCGGCAGCACCGCGCGGCGCTGGACGCGCACATCGACGCATGGACGCGCGGCTGGGACCGCTTCGCGCTGGAGGCGCACCTGCAGGCGCTCGGCGTGGCCGGGACGGCATGCCGTGACCAGGCGGACCGCTTCCTGGACGCCTCGCTGCGCGAGTGGGGCACGTACGTCGATGTCGACCACCCGGTGCTCGGCACGGAGCCGCTGTACGGCGTGCCCGTGCACATGCAGCGCCACCAGCCCGTCCCGCTGCGCCGTGCGCCCACGCTCGGCGAACACACGCGCGAGGTGCTGCGCGACGTCCTGGGCATGGACGAGGCCGAGATCGTCGGCCTCGACGAGGCGGGCATCCTCCGCTAGCCGGCCGCCCCGCCCCGCCCTAGCGGCAGAGGGCGTTCAAGAAGGCGTCCGGGTCCACCGCGCCGCGCCCTGATGCGGCACGCGTGAGTTGCGCGACGGTCGCGTTCTTGTACTTGATGACGGGCGGCGTGGTCGCCGCGGGGTTGTAGGCGCTCGTGTCCGCGCCCAGGCTCCCGTAGGCGCTCGACGGGTTTCGCACGCTCTCCGCACCGCTCGGGCTGCCGTAGCGGCCGGTCGTATTGCACACGGAGTCCGGCAGCGGCGTGCTGGAGAGCAGCCCGAGGTAGGTGAACCCGGTCGGCCCACCCCAGAGCGTCGCCGTGCCGTCGATCTCGGCGAGCGTGACGCGCGCGCCGCCCGTCGCGGTGAACGCGAACGACGAGGGCGGCGGGGTGGCGTTCGCGACGACGCCCGCGGTGCTCGGCGGTGGAGCGGAGGAGGACGCGACGCCCGTCACGGCGGCGGACGCCGCGCCCCCGCCGGTCGCCGGCAGCGCCGCGACCAGGTAGCCGTCCCGTACCCACGAGACGGCGGCGCCACCGCTGACACGCGTCCAGCCCGCGCACGGACCGGAGCCGACGGTGTCCACGGCAACCTCGGTCCGCTCCGGGAGCCCTCGAGCCGCGCCCGCGCCGTCCGGCGCCGGGGCGTCGTCACGGCAGTCCGCGCGCAGCCGCACGCCCTGCCCGTCCGTGTTCGCGATGTACCGCGTCGCCGGCGCGGCGGTGGCGGACGCGCTCCCCGCGGCTGCGCCGGTCGCGCCCCCGGCGCGCGGGGTGACGGTGCCGGGCGCCTCGGCCCGGGGGTCCGCGCACGCGACCACGAGGAAGACGAGGCCGGCGACGAGCAGGCGGGCGGATCGCCGGACGACAGGCGGGGCGACGGACGGGGCGATGGGCACGGTGATCCTCCTCGGGCGCGGCAGGGCCTCAAGAGGTATGACGGCGCGCGGGCGGGAAGTCTTACAGCGGCGCTAGAGGGGGCGCTCGCCGGTGGGCCAGTGGCCCTCCACCAGCGCGAGGAGCGCCCGGTCGATCTCGGCCCGCGTCCGGTAGCGCTTCACGTGCGCCACGGCCTCCTCCAGCGCGATCCCGTGCAGGTCGGCGAGGTAGCAGGCCACGACGAGCGCGCTCCGGCTCAGTCCCTCCGCGCAGTGGACGAGCACCCGGTGCTCCTCGACCAGCGTCTCCAGCCCCTGCACGGCGGCGCGGATCTCCTCGATCGAGTTGCCGGGGCCATCGATGAGCGTGACGTTGACCCAGGCGAAGCCCGCCGCGCCCAGCGACTGCGGGAAGCCGTTGAGGCACAGCACGCCGGTGATGCCGGCGGCGCGCAGGCCGGCCACATCCATGGCGTCCTCGATCGCGCCGATCGCGACCCGCTCGGTGATCCAGTCCATCAGCGCGCACCCATCAGACGTCCACCAGCCGCACGATCTCGGCGCTTGCCCGCCCCTCCACGAGGTGGAGGATGGCGACGGTGCCGAGGCTCCCGAGCGGGTGACGGATGCCCGGATACGTCGGGCTGCCCGGGTTCACCAGCAGCACGCCCTCCCGCTCCGCGGCGATCTCCTCGTGCGTATCGCCGAACACGACCACGTCCACCGGCTCGCCGAAGCGCTTTGTGAGCACCTCCTGCACGGTGTGGCCCGCCGGGAACGTGAGGTCACGGTCGACGTCGATGTCCGTCTCCGGAAAGCCGAGGTTGTGGATCATCGCGACGCGGAGGCCGTCCAGCGTCTCCACGCGCTGCGACTTCAGTCGCGGGTCCTCCGGGTCCTGGTAGGCGCGGATCCCCAGCACCGGCGCGATCGCCTCCAGCCGGTCCAGCACGAACGTCCCGTAGATGTCGCCGAGGTGGAGGATCAGGTCGACGCCCGCGAAGGCGCGGTCCACCGAGGGGTCGAGGTAGCTCGAGGGCTCGTGCAGGTGGGTGTCGGAGATCAGGCCGATGCGCATGCGGCGAGTGTCGCACGGCGCACGCCCGGCGACACCCGCCCCGCCCGCGTCGCGCGAGCGCGCCTAGCGCACCGCCTCGATCACCTCGTTCGCGGCGCGGATGCCGGTCTCGGCGCCGCCCTCCATGTAGCCCTGGAAGTCGACCGAGGTGTGCTCGCCCGCGAAGTGGATCGGCCCCTGCGCCACGCCCTCGTACCCGCCGAAGTCGTGGCACTGGCCGACGCGCCAGTAGGAGTAGGAGCACAGGGTGTGCGGGCTGTGGTGCTGGATGGAGAGCGTGGCCTTGCCGTTCCACTGCGCCGTGAGCCCGGGGAAGACCGGCTCCGCCTGCCCGAGGAACGCCAGGGCTTCCGCGCTGACGCCGGCCGTGGAGGCGTCGGCGAACGTGATCTTGCGCCGGCGGTCGCCCAGCGCGCCGGTCACGTCGCCGCCGGTGTAGTCCACCAGGATGCCGCGCGCCCCGGCCTGGCCGCGGGAGACCTCCCACGTCGCCTGGTAGCCGGTGTCGGCGTAACTGGCGCCGTTCGAGCCCTGCGCGTTCCACGGGCGCGAGCCGAACTGGAGCTGCAGCTTGCCGTTGCGACCTCGACCCAGCTCGCGGATGGCGCGCTCCTTGCGGGCGTCGAAACCGGCGCCGGCGAAGTCGAGCGTGCGCAGCACCGCGAACGGCAGCGTGAGGATCACGCGGTCGGCGGTGACCGTCTCTCGGCCCTGAGGCGTGCTGAAGCGGAGCGTGACGCCGCCGTTCGCGGCGCGCGCGATCGAGGTCATCCGCCAGCCGAGCTTGATCGGGCCGGGCAGCGTCGCCGCGATTGCGGCCGGGAGCTGCTGGTTGCCGCCGCGAATGTGGTAGCGCTCATCCGATGCGCCGAAGAGCTGGACGTTCCCCGGCTGCACGCCGTAGCCCAGCAGGTACAGCAGGTTCAGCGCCGACTGGTCCGTGGTCTCCGCCCCGTACTCGATGTTGTAGGCGACATCGAGAAGTTGGCCGAGCTTCGACGCGCGGCCGCCCGGGACGCGGCTGTCGATCCACTCGGCGATGCTCATGTCGTCCAGCGCGCGGCCGGCCTCGGTGCTGGTGTCCCACGTGGTCGGGTAGGAGGCGGCGTTCACGTCGTCGATGATCGCCTTGTGGATCGCCTTGAAGTCGGCGTCCAGGTCCTCGTAGTAGGCGCCGTCGAAGTAGTGAGTCTCGGCGGTCCCCACGGGCTCCGCGCCCGTCAGGTCATCCAGCGTGAGCTTGAAGCGCTGGACCAGGCTCCGGATCGTCTTGTGGCCCGTGTCCACCAGCTCGCCGGCCCACTCGCTGACCTGACCGTCCGACCAGTAGCCGGTGTTCGAGTACATCCGCCCGCCAATGCGGTCGGAGGCCTCGTACACGGTGGCCTCGTACCCCGCGTCCGCGAGCGTCATCGCCGCCGTCATCCCCGCGATGCCGCCGCCGACGATGGCGACGGTGGGCGCCGGCGGGCCCGGCTTGCGCGCGGCGCGCGCGGTGCCGGGGATCGCCGCGAGCGCGAGCCCCGCCGCGCCCGCAGCGGCGCCCGTCACGAACGCGCGGCGCGAGAGCGGACGCCCCGCCGCCCGGGCGGCGCGGACCCCGGCAGGCGTGGCGCCGAGGTCCGCGGCCAGCGCGTGATCGGCGGCGAGCTGGTGCAGGTGCGTCAGGAGCGGCGTGTGCGGCATGGGTTCCCCTTCGTCATGCGGCGCTGGGAGCGCCGGCGACGAACCTACCATGCCCTGACCGCACGGGCGTGTGACGCTACGCGACCGCCGCCGGGAGGCCGAGGAGCGAGCGGACGCGGGTGATGAGGTCGGCGTTGTTGAACGGCTTCGTCATGTAGTCGTCCGCGCCCAGGTTCAGTCCGCGCACCTGGTCCGTCTCCAGCCCCCGCGCGCTGAGCATGAGCACGCGCGCCTCGCTGGTCTGCCGGATGTGGATCAGCACGTCCCACCCGCCGAGGTACGGCATCGCGACGTCCAGGATCACCAGCTCCGGGCGCTCGGCCTCGAACAGGTCGATCGCCTGCTGACCGTCCGCGGCGATGATCGCGCGGAAGCCGGCCTTCGTGAGCATGATCTCCAGCAGGCGGCGGATGTCCGGCTCGTCCTCGGCGACCAGCACGGTGTGCATCTCGGCTTCGCTCATTGGGGTTCCCCTCTCCGTAGCGGAATCTCGACACGGAAGCGTGCACCCGCACCCTCCGTGCTTTCGACGGACACGACGCCTCCGTGCATCTCCGTCAGCTTCTTCACGATCGCCAGTCCCACGCCCGTGCCGGGGATCGCCCCCCGGGTGGCATTCGCCGCGCGGGTGAAGCGCTCGAACAGCCCCGCCAGGTCCGCGGCCGGGATGCCGATGCCGTTGTCATCCACTTCCACGAACGCGTGTTCGCCCTCGGTCCCCACGCGCACGCGGACGCGCCCACCCGGCGAGGTGAATTTCACCGCGTTCGATAGAAGATTGTCGACCACTTGGGCGATTCGGCGAGCGTCCCCCGTCAGTCGGACCGGCGTGACCGCCAGGTCAACATCGATGTCGCGCGAGGCGGCTCGAGGGCCGATGGAGTCCACGCTGTGGGCGACAACC
>JBFWQJ010000232.1:0-4882 GCA_050249515.1 Dehalococcoidia bacterium
ACACCGGTCGCGGAGCGGCTGCGCGCCGCGGAGTTCGTGGTGGAGGGCTACGGCGAAGGCTCGCGCTCGTACCGCTTCGAGGTGGACGGCATCCCTGGGGTGCAGGTCCGCGTCTTCTCCGATGAGGACATTCCGATCCAGGTCGCCCTCGGCCACTACGACTTCGGCATCGCCTCCCGCATGTGGATCGACGAACTGCTCGTGCGCTTCCCGCAGGACTCCATCGTCCCGCTCCGCCGCCTGGACATCGAGGGCGACACGCTGGTCGTGGCAGGTGCGCCCGGATCGACGCTGGCCGGGATCGCCTCGGCGGGCGTCATGCGCGTGGCGACGGAGTACCCCAACATCGCGCAGCACTACCTGACCCGGCTGCGTGTGCCGGACTACCGGCTGTACGAGGTCTGGGCGCAGGCCGAGGCCTGGCCGCCGGAGGACGCGGAACTGGCGATCTGCCCCGCGACCGCCGCGCGCAAGGAGGGCCTCGCCATCCTCGACGAGGTGCACCGGGGTGGCGTCTGGCTGATCGCGAACCGCGAGGCGCTGGCGACGCGTGACCTGTCGGCCGCGCTGCGCCCGCTCGTCTCGCTGCCGGGCAGCAGCGAGTGGGGCGGCATGGTGGAGCCCGCGCCGCTCGCCGGCGTGCGCCGCGCCGTGGCCACCGCGGCCCCGCCGCGAGATGCGTTCCGCATCGCCGTGCCGGACGGGCACGCGCAGCGCCACACGGTCGCCGCGCTCGCGCAGGCCGGGATCGCGTTCGAGGGGTACGAGGAGGGCCGCTTCGTGCGGCACCCCGACTCCGGCGACCCGGAGGTCGTGGTGAAGGTGATGCGTCCGCAGGACATGCCGCGCGCCGTCGCCCTCGGCCACTTCGACCTCGCGATGACGGGGCGGGACTGGCTGCGCACGTTCACCGCCTCCTTCCCGTCCGCGCCGATCGCGGAGCTGTGCGACCTGAAGCGGTCGAAGTACCGCATGGGCGGCGTGATCACCGAGGACCTCGCCGTCGAGAGCATCGAGGAGGCGATCGCGATCTGGCGGCAGGACGACCCGGAGCGGCCGATCCGCGTGGCGTCGGAGTACGCGAGCCTCGCGGACGAGTACGCGCGTTCGCGCCACCTGGGCGCGTACCGCGTCATCCCGATCTCCGGCGCGTCCGAGGGCTTCGTGCCGGAGGACGCGGAGATCCTGATCGAGGGGACGGAGACGGGGAGCACGCTGCGCGCGAACCGGCTGCGTATGATTGACGTGATCATGGAGTCGACGAACTGCGTCATCGGCGCCGCGGAGCGGCCCTCGGGCCGCCGTGGTGAGCTGCGCGACCGGTTCGTGGAGCGTCTCGCCGCCGCGGCCGAGGCCACGGAATAGCCGGGAGGACGAGGACGCCATGCCGTCGCTCGGGTCGCACATGGCGCGCGCGCGCGCGGTCGCGGATCGGCTGCGGCTGCCCGAGATCGACGCCGACCGCGGCGCCTTCTACCTGGGCAGCACGGCGCCCGACATCCGCGTGATCACGCGCATGGAGCGGCGGGTCACGCACTTCTTCGACCTGGACGACCTGGGCGACCAGGACTCCGTCTCGAGGATGTTCGCGGAGCACCCGGGGCTGGCGACGCCGGCCGGTCTGGACGCGGCGACGACCGCGTTCATCGCCGGCTACCTCACCCACCTCGTGCTGGACGAGGCGTTCATCGGGCAGGTCTACCGGCCGTACTTCGGAGCGCACTCTGAGCGCGACGACGACCCGAAGTCGAATGTCCTGGACCGCGCCCTGCAGTACGAGCTGGACCGGCGCGACCGCGAGGACCGCGGGGCGATGGAGGAGATCCGGCGCGCGCTGGCGGCGACCACGCCGCCCGGCGCGATCCCGTTCATCGCCGGCGAGCACCTGGTCGAGTGGACGGGCGTGTCCGAGGACGTCGCGACGCACCCGCCCGACTTCGGGCGCTTCCGCCGGATGATGACCCGGCACCTGGAGCAGGCCGGCTACGGCCTGGACGAGATCAACAGCTACTGCGACGAGCCCGCGGTGCTCGTCGCGGAGGCGATCCGCGTCGTGGACGAGGAGCGTATCGAGCGCTTCTGGCACGATGCAGAGGAACGCATGACCGACCGCGTCAGGAGCTACCTCCGATGACGACCGACCCCGGCGACGACGCCGTGCCGACCGAGGATGAGACGCCCGAGGCGTCCGAGATGTCCGCGCCCGACGCCGTGACGGCCGACGCCGCGGAGGCCCTCGCGCCCGCTGCCGAGGCGGAGACGCCCGAGGCGGCGACGGAAGCGGCGACGCCGGATGAGCCGGCGCAGGAAGCGCCCACTCCGAAGGCGGCACCGCGCCGCCGGGCCCCGGCCAAGACGCGGACGCTCCGCATCTTCGCGGACCTGGAGATCGCGCGGGCGCAGGTGATCCGGCGCGCACCGCTCGCGGAGCCGCAGCTGCCGGAGGCAGTTCAGCGCGGCATCGACGAGCTGTGGGGTGAGCCGACGCCCCCCGCGCTCCACGTCGCGAAGATCCTCGACGCCGTCGCGCGCGAGGGCGACGCGGCCGTGACGCGCTTCTCGCAGCACTTCGACGGATCGGCGTACGAGCGCATCGAGGTGTCGCAGGACGAGATCGCGGAGGCGTTCGAGCTGGCATCGCCGGAGGACCGCGCGGCGATCGAGTTCACGGTGAACCGCGTGCGGCGCTATCACCAGACGCAGCTGGAGCACGCGCCCACCTCGTTCACGGCGCGGGGCACGGGCATGCTCGTGCGGCCGCTGCAGCGCGTGGGCGTGTACATGACCGGCAGCGACGCCTCGTTGCCCTCGTCTGTGATCCACACGGCGATCCCGGCGGTTGTCGCGGGGGTCGAGGAGGTGATCGGCGTCACGGCGGCGCGCGCGGACGGCACGGTGAACCCGCTGAAGCTGGTCGCCGCGAAGCTCGCCGGCGTGAAGCGGGTGTTCCGCGCCTCGGGGGCACAGGCGGTCGCCGCGCTCGCGTACGGGACGCAGACGATCCCGCGCGTCGACAAGATCGCGGGGCCGGGCGGCATCTTCGTCACAATCGCGAAGCAGCAGCTGTACGGGCGCGTGGGGATCGATGCGATCTACGGGCCGACGGAGACGCTGGTGGTCGCGGACGAGCACGCCGCGCCGGACCTGGCCGCGGCCGACCTGCTGGCGCAGGCGGAGCACGACGTCCTCGCGACGCCGGTGCTGATCACCACGTCCGCCGCGCAGGCGGAGGCGGTGGCCGCGCAGGTGGAGGAGCAGCTCGCCACGCTGGAGCGCGAGCCGATCGCGCGCGCGGCGGTGGCACGGGGCGGCGCGGTGGTCGTGCGCGACCTGGAGCAGGCGATGATGCTGGCGAACGAGTTCGCCCCGGAGCACATGTGCCTGCTGGTGAAGGACCCGGAGGCGCTGCTGCCGCTGGTGCGGAACGCCGGTGGAGTCTTCCTGGGCGAGTCGTCCCCGGAGGTGCTGGGCGACTACACCGCCGGGCCGAGCCACGTCATGCCCACGGGCGGCTCCGCGCGCTTCGCGGGCCCGCTGTCCGTCCTCGACTTCCTGAAGATCACCTCGGTGATCGCGCTGACCGAGGAGGACCTCGGCCGGCTCGGCCCGTACGCCGCGCGACTCGCGCGCGCCGAGGGGCTGACGGGCCACGCGCGCAGCATCGAGCGCCGGCTGGAGGGCCGCTAGCGATGCCGCGCTTCGACCCGGTCGACGGGCTCCGGCCCGCGCTGCGCACCATGCCGGAGTACCAGGCCCTCGAGGACCTGGACGACGTCGCACGGCGCTTCGGCGTCGACCCCGCGGACGTCATCAAGATCGACGGGAACGAGAACCCGTTCGGCGCCTCCCCGCGCGCGCTGGAGGTGCTCCGCAACCTGGAGTACCGGCCGGAATGGTACGGCGACGACAACCAGACGGCGCTCCGCGGCGCGCTCGGCGGGCGCCTCGGCGTGCCGCCGGAGTGCGTGGTCGCAGGATCCGGCTCGGACGAGCTGATCGACCAGATCTTCCGCATGTACCTGGGCCCCGGCGACACGATCGTGGTCGCCTCGCCCACCTTCGGCATGTACGCGTTCGACGCGGCGCTTCACGGTGCGCGCGTGGTGGACGTGCCGCTGCTCGATGACTGGTCGTTCGATGCGGACGGGCTCGTCGCCGCGGCGCGCGAGGCGAAGGCGGTGTTCATCCCCTCGCCGAACAACCCGACCGGCGGGCTGCTGCCGGAGGCGCTCGCGGACCGGCTGCTGGAGACGGGCGCGCTCCTCGTGGTGGACGAGGCGTACATCGAGTTCGCGTCGGCGGATTCGCTCGCGCGCCGCGCCGCGGCAGAGGACGGGCTGATCGTGCTGCGCACGCTGTCGAAGTGGGGCGGCCTGGCCGGCCTGCGCATCGGCTACGGCGTGATGAGCCCCGCGATGGCCGACCTGTTCCGCCGCGCGAAGCAGCCGTACAACGTGAACGCCGCCGCCGAGGCCGCCGCGATCGCCTCGATCGAGGACGCCGCGATCCTCGATGAGCGCGCCGCCGTGGTCGCCGCGGAGCGCGACCGCGTGACCCGCGAGCTGGCGCGGCTCGAGTGGATCGAGCCGGTGCCCTCGCAGGCGTCGTTCGTGCTCATGAAGCTGTCGCGCGGCGACGGCAAGACGCTGCGCGACGCGCTGCGGCGGCGCGGCATCTTCACGCGCTACTTCGAGTCGACCCGCCTGCGCGCGTACCTGCGGATCTCGATGGGCACGCCGGAGCAGAATGACCGCGTTCTGGCAGCGATCGCTGAGTTCGGTGAGGAGCTGGCGCGTGGCTAGTATGAACGTCCGTCGCGCCGAGGTGTCCCGAGACTCCGCGGAGACGAACATCCGCGCCGCCGTGAACCTGGACGGCACGG